>JALSHP010000222.1 GCA_026982175.1 Campylobacteraceae bacterium | reverse complement strand
CAGGGGTAAGTCTTACTCTAAAGGAGATTAATACACCAGCAATAAGCAAAGCATTAGCCTTTGATAAAGCGATGAAAAAACGTTTAATGGTAACAGGAACTCCAACCATCTTTATTGATGATGAGTGGGATCCAACACGCTTTAAATATAAAGATTATTTACCTAAAAAATAATGTAGGGGTAGACCTCTGTGTCTACCCTAGAATTTAAGAAAGTGCTTTTTCCAAATCTGCAATCAAATCTTCACTATCTTCTAAGCCTACGGACAATCTAATTAATCCAGCAGGAATACCACAATCTATAAGCTCTTGACTTGAGAGTTGTTGATGTGTTGTACTCGCAGGGTGAGTAATGATTGATTTAGAATCCCCAATATTTACCACAACTTTAAAAATCTCTGTTTTGTCTGCAATGCTTTGAGCAACCTCTTTACTCTCTACTTCAAAAGAGAGAAGTCCAGACGTTCCTTTAGGAAAATATTTTTGGGCTAAAGCGTAATTGTTATTTGATTTTAGGGCAGGGTAATTAACAGATTTTACTTTAGGGTGTGCTTCTAAGTATTGGGCTATTTTTAGTGCTGAAGCACTGTGCTGTTTCATTCTAAGTGGTAGTGTTTCAAGACCTTGAATGTAGAGCCAAGAGTTAAACGGACTAGGTGTTGCTCCAAGGTCACGAAGTAGGGCTAAACGCACTCTAAGGGTAAAGGGAGGTAAGGGTAAATCAGAATAGATTAATCCATGATAACTCTCATCAGGTTCATTAAAGTGTGCGTAACGAGGATTGCCTTTTATCATCTCTACTAAGTTTTCACGCTCAACAATAATCCCCCCAATAGCAAGTCCTTGTCCTGTGGTGTATTTACTCGCACTGTGTACCACAATGTCACACCCTAAAGTGAGTGGTTTACACAAGATAGGGGTAGCAACGGTATTATCTACACAAGTCATGATGTTATGTTTTTTAGCAATGGCAACAATGGCTTCAAAATCTGCTACATCAATACTAGGATTGGTAATACTCTCAAAAAGAATGATTTTTGTTTTTTCATCAACAAGGGCTTCTATTTCACTTGGATTATTGACATTAAAATAACGGGTTTCAATGCCAAATCTTTTAATGGTATGTCCTGTAAGGGTGGTTGTCCCTCCATAAACTTGTGAAGCTACAATAATGTTGTCACCTGCTTCAGCCACATTGGCAATGGCATAAAAAATCGCCGCCATACCTGAAGCTGTACCAACTGCACCACCTCCTTGTTCTAAGGCATTAAAACGTTTTTCAAATACGTCCGTAGTAGGGTTCATAAGGCGTGTGTAGATATTGCCCAACTCTTTAAGTGCAAACAAATTGGCAGCGTGTTCGGTATCTCTAAACTCATAAGCTGTGGTTTGGTAAATAGGAACGGCCATGGTTCCTTGTGCGTCTTTATCATATCCTGCATGGATAGCGAGTGTCTGTTCTTTCATATCATCTTCCTTTTTTGTTTTGAAAGATTATAACTAAAAAAATATTTACATAAAATTCATTTATACTCTATCATATCAATATTTAATTTTCGGTTCTCAAAAGGTTCTACAATGGCTTGAATTTCATTGAGTTTATAGCTAAGGGGAAAGCCAATTTTTGAGTTTTTAGCTGTACTCTCTAAAATATAATAGGGCTTATTGTTCAGATAAATCGCTTTTTTGTTTGCTATGTTGTCTAACGCGACAATCACAAAAATGTGTTTAGGCACTAAGACAAAATAACTTTCTATATGCAGTTCATGAAGTAAAGAGATGAGGAGATTGCTTTTGTCATCACAATCACCAAAATTTTTATCAATGGTATCTTTGGGAAGATGTGCCGTGTAGTTATTAATGACATACGGAATGTTTGTGATATAGTTTAAGATGTTTTGTACTCGACATTTATCGTCTAAACACTCTTTTGTTAATGAAAAAGCGAGTTGTTGTAGTTGTGGGGTGGAGCGTGTGTTGTTGACATATGTTCCCTCATCGGTTCCTATGTGTCGTCTGTTAACCACCCCAATCACTTGGGTAAAAAGATAGAGAAAGTAGAGTGCAAAGCCTCCCATGACAACTTTGGCAAGTTTATGGGAGAATTCAGAAGACACTAGATAGGGTAATCTGCATTGGCAATGGCAATACAATCAATTTCAATAAGAACATTTTTAGGTAAAGTTTTAACTGCTACCGTACTACGTACAGGTTTATGGTGAGCAAAATAGTGAGCGTAAACTTCATTGACTTTAGCAAAGTCATCCATATCGGCTAAAAAGATAGTGGTTTTAATCACATCATTAAAGTGTGCATTGGCAGCTTCAAGAACATAAAACAGGTTTTTCATCACTTGATGTGCTTGGTTTACCACATCATCTGCTACGATTACACCTTTTTCGTCTATTCCGATTTGA
>JALSHP010000221.1 GCA_026982175.1 Campylobacteraceae bacterium | reverse complement strand
CCAGAGGGAGATTATGCTGGGCGTTTAATTGAAGCAGTTGGATTAAAAGGGCTAAGTAAAGGGGCAATGCAATGGAGTGAGGTTCATGCGAATTTTTTGGTCAATAATGGAGGGGGAAGATTTGAAGAGGCTAAATATCTGATTGATTTAGCCAAAGAGAAGATTTTTGAGGAGTTTGGGGTAGAACTGCAAGAAGAGGTACAGATTCTATAATCCTATAAAATTTTTAGAAGTATTTGAAAATAATCCATCTTTTTATCGCCTCTTTTGCATAGCGTGTATGTTGATATTCAGCTTTAAAGTCATAGAGTGCCTCTTTAAAATCTTTTGAAGTTTTTAGTAACTTAATGATTTTGTTTATCTCTGTTCCTTTTGATGTTAAATGGGGTATTATCCACATATCTTTGTTATATTTATAGGTATCAGAGATGGCTTGATTGTATTTTATTTTTAAAAGTTGATAGGTAATTTTGGCTTTAAACTCCTCATCTTTGGCATATTTTAATGCCAATTCATACTCCTCTTGAGATTGTGTTAGATTAGTGGTTATGGGTAGCTTTTTCCCTTTGATGAGATTGGGCGTATGGTAGAGTACGCAAGAGAGGGGAAAGTTACCAAACCAACTTTTATTGTAAAGTGCCGTGGCATATAGAAAATGCTCTTGAGCAGAGTTTGGTTTCTTTTTTAAGGCATCTTCAATACGTAACATTGTTTCAATAAACCTTCTTTGAGAGTAGCCTCTTTTGGACTTTATTTTATTAGAGGGAATAAATGTTGCATTAAAAGGATTATAGGGGATAAATAGGTTTTTTTGGGGGACTTGTCGTAGATAGAATTGTGCTTCAAAAAAGTTGTTTTCTCGTAAATAAAGGGTTGCTAATATCTTTGCCACATCCCCTTTGTATAATTTTTTCATGGTTTTTTTAAAAAGTTCTTTTTCTAAAAAAGTCTTTTTCTCTCGTTCTATATAGTATTTGAATTTTGAAGCATCAACATAATTTAATGCTTTAAAAATATCTTGACGATTAATTTTATGTTGGGAGAAGAGTTGGTTCAAGCTCTTTTCAATGCTACCATTTTCATTAAGCATTGAGAGTTGAAGACGCGTATATTTTATAATTTCAAGTTGCTTTTGAGCAGAGAATGCTTTAAGTAAGGATTGTAGTTTCACATTGAGTATCAGCCGTTCTTGAAGAGAACTCGAAGGCAATTGGTGTAGTCCGTAGATGTAGGAGAGAAGTTTAATATAGGGCTTTTGTTTATGATTTGCTAGTTTTCTTAAACTCTTAAGTTCTGAATGTTTTAGAGAGTTGAACTCTAAAACATTTAAATAGAGTTTAGCATAGAGTGTAAAAAAATCTCTTTTTTTAGTCTTCTCAATGAGTTTAAGAAAGCGTTTTTTCTCTTTTTTATAGGCTCTTATTTTCTTCTCAAAAAGCGTATCTTTTTTCCCTTGATGTGCCATAATTGCATGACGTTTATATTGTAAATCTTCTAAAATCATATAGGAGAGTAGGTTAAACCAAACACTGTTTGGGGCAAGAAGACGTATCTCATTGAAAGCATCTAAAAGCGTTTTTTCTCCCATTAAAGCTTCGACCACATAGCCAATGGCTTTACTATTTTTAGGATTACTGTTTTGAAGTATTTTTTTCCATAGCTCTATCTGTTTTTTTCTTTTTTGGCTACTCTTCTCATTAAAAAAATGGTAAAGAGGGTCGGTAGATGAGAGATTAATCATAACAGGGTCGATAAAGTCATAATATTGATTCTTTGTTAGAGAAAAGAGTTCACTCGAAGAGAGTAAAAGTAAAAAAAGTATTGAGAAAGAGCGTTTTCTTAAAAAGCATTTCATTCTATCCCCAATCTTGGTTTTTCTCTTTATGTTTGTGTTTATCTTTTTTGTAAGAAGTACCATTTTTAAGTTTTTGTAGTCGGTTGAGTAGGGTCATGTTGGCTTCACGAATATCATCTAGCACAAATTCACTCTCCACTTCAAGGTTAAGTCTGTTGATGTAATCTTTCATCTGTTGATGGTACTCTGAATCGAGTTGAATACTAACTTGCTCATCGAGCTTTTTTTTGAGTTCAGTAAATTTCGTCAAAAACTGCTCTTGGGTGGTTTTTTCATCACGAAACATCTTAAAAAGGTTTTTCGTAACTTTTTCTAAAAAAGTAATGTAGCGTTGACGTTGATATTTTTCTATCTGTTTTTCTGTGTATCTCATTAGTGGTATTATAGCAAAGATTTAAGGGGGTAGGGTGTCAATTTATTACACCATAAAAGAGTTTCCCACCCGAAAAGGTGAGAAGTGAAGACTAAAGAGCAGCTTTAGCAGCAGATAATGCTTCTTCGTAGTTAGGCTCTTCTGTAATTTCAGGAACAGTTTGCTTGTAAGCAACTTTTCCATCTTTTC
>JALSHP010000220.1 GCA_026982175.1 Campylobacteraceae bacterium | reverse complement strand
TAGTGATTACCCCAAAAACTATCAGAAATAAAGAGAAGTACTACAACACCGTAGCCCTTTTAGAAAAAAATGCTTCTCTCAAAAAACTTTTTTTAGAACTTTATGAACTTTGTCAACCCTATTTTTATTATCTCTATGATGAAAATTTTACCGTGACCCTCACCCATGCTCCGTGTGAAGAGCAGTACTTAAGAGTAGACTCTTTAGAAGCTAGAAAAAAGATGATTAAGTCTATTTCACGCTCTAAAAATCCTAAAATGCCCTTAGATGAGTTAATGCCCTATCTCTTAGAGGAAGCCAAAGAGAATCAACACTACCACATCTTTGGACACCTCTCTCAGCCTAACATCAGACAATACAAAAATAAGATATGTATTGATACTTCTGCTATTTATGGCGTAGAACTCTCCTGTGCTATTCTCAAAGACAATCAACTCACTTTTGATGCTGTTCCTTTTGAGCATAAACAAAAACAAGGCAAACAAAACGACAATAAGCTTTTTAATTTTTAACCTTAAATCTATTATGGTAGAATGGCTCTCTTAATTTAAATTCTAATACTTTAATATAGTAAGAGGAACTCCCCATGAGACACTTTTTAAGCTTAAAAGATTTCACCAAAGATGAAATTTTAGAGATGATAACCTTAGCACAAACAATCAAAAAAGAGACAAAAGCAAAAATCTTTAAACCTTATCTTGAGAAACAGACGCTAGGTATGATTTTTGAAAAAAGCTCAACTCGAACCCGTGTGAGTTTTGAAACGGGTATCTATCAATTAGGAGGCGTAGGTCTCTTTCTCTCCTCCAATGACATTCAACTTGGTCGTGGAGAACCCATGAAAGATACCTCTCGTGTCATTAGCCGTATGGTCGATATGGTGATGATTAGAACATTTGAACAATCTAAACTAGAAGAGTTTGCCCACTACTCCAAAGTACCTGTTATTAACGGATTAACTGACGCTTACCACCCTGTGCAACTCATGACCGACTACCTCACCATGTTAGAGTTTGGCATTAGCAATCCTGTGGTCGCCTATGTGGGCGATGGAAACAACATGACCCACTCATGGCTTATGTTAGCTGCTAAACTTGGCTTTGAGCTTAGAGTTGCCACCCCTAAAGGGTATGAGTGTGATGCAAACATTATTAAAGAGGCGTTAGCCATCGCCAAAACCTCTGGGGCAAAAATCACTTTTACCAATGACCCAAAAATAGCTGTAAAAGATGCCAATGTGGTCACAACTGACACTTGGGTTTCTATGGGGCAAGAGGATGAAAAAGAAGAACGCCTAAAAGCGTTTGAAGGGTACATTGTTGATGACAATTTAATGTCTCTTACAGAAAAAAATGCTATCTTCTTGCATTGCCTACCTGCTTACCGAGAGTATGAAGTGAGTGAAGCCATCTTTGAAAAACATGCTGATGAGATTTTCACTGAAGCTGAAAATAGACTTCATGCTCAAAAAGGTATTATGGTTTGGTTAGACCAACATAGAGATGATTAATGAGTAAACAATTAGAAGAGATTTTTAATTTTCAAGAAACAGCTGATGATTGTGTGAAGTGTGGGAAGTGTATCCCCGTCTGTACCATTCACCAAGTCAATGCCGATGAAGTCACCTCACCTAGAGGCTTCATTGACCTTTTAGCACAATACCAACAAGGAAACTTGGAGCTAGACAAAAATGCCAAAGATATTTTTGAGAGCTGTTTTCTCTGTACCAACTGTGTCGATGTCTGTCCTAACGACTTAGCGACGGACATGGTCATTGAAGAAGTACGTGCTGATATTGCTGACAAATTTGGTATTGCGTGGTTTAAACGTGGCTTCTTTTTCCTTTTGCGTAACCGTAAAATTATGGACTTTGTAATGAAAATGGGCTTCATGTTTAAAACCTGTGCCTTAGCCCAAGATGACAAAGACCGAGGGCTTCGTGCCAGATTTTCACTGCCCATGATTAAAAAAGGAAGACTACTCCCTTCTATGGTCAAAACAAGCTTTTTAAACAGCTACCCCCAAGAGATACCAGCACCCATTCAAGAGCAAAAAAATAAGCGTATTGCTCTTTTTATAGGGTGTCTAGCCAACTACAACTATACAGGTATTGGTGACTCATTGGTCGAGATACTTAAAGAGTTAAATATTGACATCTTTATTCCCAAAGAGCAACTCTGTTGTTCTGCTCCTGCTTACTTTACAGGTGATGTCCATTCGGTTGAGTACATGACCAAAAAAAACATTGAGTATTTTGAAAGTTTCATGGATGAGTGTGATGCCATGCTTATTCCAGAAGCGACATGTTCTGCGATGATGAAACATGACTGGGCTGTTTTCTTTAAAAATCACAATATGCCAGAGTGGGAAGAAAGAGCCAAAAAGGTAGCCAAAAAGATGCACATGGCAACGGCATGGTTAGA
>JALSHP010000219.1 GCA_026982175.1 Campylobacteraceae bacterium | reverse complement strand
GTTATAAACATCGCACATTTGGGTTACCAGATCCCTGAGGCTTTGGATGATGGTTCGGACTGGGGTGTGAACATACAGTACTCTGATGAGCAAGAAGAAGGTGGACTTGAGAGTGCTGGAGGTATAGTAAAGGCTTTGCCATTGCTAGGTGACGATACTTTTTTAGTCGTCAACGGTGATGTCTTTACAGACTACGACTTCCAAGACAACAGACATTTAGCAGATGGCGTGTTAGCCCACTTAATCCTTGTACCTAATCCAGAGCATAACCCTGAAGGAGATTTTGCTTTAGATAACAATCTTGTAGTGGATAATAAGCAATACACCTTTAGTGGAATTGGTTACTATTCACCCAAACTCTTTGAAGGTGTACCCTATGGTAAGTCTACCTTAGCTCCATTGTTACGTCAAGCGATGAAAGAGGGGAAAGTAACGGGTGAACTTTATGATGGTGAGTGGTTGGATATTGGGACGCCTGAGAGGTTAGAGAGGTTGAATGCAGAGTTGATGAATAGGTATTAAATTTGATACTCATTCGACCCAAATGGGAACAATTAATCTTTATGATTATAATAGGAGAAATAAAATGAAAAGTCAAACTATATTTGAATTAATTAAGAATGAATCTTGGATGCAATTACTGATTGCTATTATATTATTTGGTATTCCCATTTTTCTTAAAATTTATAGAGAATTATTTGAATTACAACAAAATAAACGGAAATATCATTTAGAAACATTGGATAAACTTACAAATGATATTTCTGATGAAATATACTCAAATACTTATCTTCAAGAAAAAAAATCTATATTTTTTTCTTATGTGGTTGGAAAAGAAATTTTTTCATTAAAAAAACGTAATTTATTTTTAAACTTATTATATAAAGAAATACTTACAAAACAAGATATTCAAAAATATTCTCATTATTTTAAATTACATAATGAAAAGTTTTTTATAGAGATTTCATTTTTTGATTATGTTGAACGAGCATACTATTGGCTTGGAGCTCTCTTAATATTCTTGGTGACAATTATGACAATTATTCAACTTGAAAGTTTCACAAGTAGAGACTTTTTTATTACAATAGTATTACTTTTTATGTCAATGATTCTAATTGTATTTGGTACTAAAATTAATAAACTAAATATAATTATTAAAAAAATTAAAGAAGCAGGTTTCTATCATGGTAAAAATTAGTTTTAGTTTTGAATTAAATACCTAGCTACCCCATCCTCATCATTAGAATGTTCTAGTACCACATTCGCCACAGCTTTCACTTCATCTAAGGCATTGGACACAGCCACAGAAGTATTTGCAAGTTTAAACATACCTATGTCATTGACAGAGTCACCAAATACGGTGACGTCATTTGGGTCACGTTCTAGGTACTCCATGACTTTTTTTAGGGCATGGGCTTTGTCGCCTTCTGGGTGTAGTAGGGTGAGGAAGTGTCCTCCTCCGTACTTTTCTGGGGAGAGTTTGGCTTCTATGGTGTTCCCAAATGTTTTGACCAATGCTCCATAGAGAGGTTTTAACTGTTCTTCATAACCAAAGTAGACTATCTTAAGATTTTTTTTCATCGTTCTATTGCTCGGGTTAAACTGCATACGTGGGTCATCTTTGTAGCCTTTGAGTACTTCTTTTTGGTAGTCATTGAGTTTTCTGGGGTAGAGAAATGCTTCATGAAGTTCATTTTCGTTTACGCCTATGATGAATGGGTCTATACCATGTTTAGAACCTATGTCTACTATGGCATCACCTATCTCTTTGTTCAATATTTTCATATCTATTATTTTTTGTTCAGCTGTGATGATAACTGTGCCATCAAGTAGTATGAGAGGTGCATTGATGTGGAGTTTTTTGAGTAAATCTTGTGCTTTTGTAAAGCTTCTAGCCGTGGCTATGCCCATAAGAGCATCTTGTGATTTACTGTTCCATATATCAGCAGAAAAATCACTAATGCTCAAATCTGAACGTAGAAATGTATGGTCTAAATCAGTGATATAAATTGGTTTCATATTATTTAGTATGTTTCGTCTTATCCGTACCTTGTGGCTGATGTTTACTCACATCAAAACGACTAGTAAGTGACATAAAAAACTCTTTGAGTGCATATGCCATAGCCCCAAATACAGCTTTACTTTCATGGTCTATAGCAGGTGTCTTAGCGATTTGAAGCAGTGCTTCTAACTCTTCTATAGTGAAATCTTTAGAAGCATAAAGTATTTCATTTTTAGAGGTTTCTGTCATCCTTTTGAGGTAGTCTTTTTTTACAAGGTCTAACATGTTATCATTCATTTTATTGCCACCGATACCATTTTTCATGAGTGGCTTCATAAGTTCATCAAAGAGTATCATCATAGATTCTTTAGATGAGAGCTTTTTACTTATTTTATCTACAAGATCTATGCGTTCATTTGCTTCAGGGGTATTTTTAA
>JALSHP010000218.1 GCA_026982175.1 Campylobacteraceae bacterium | reverse complement strand
TCTATATCTACAATATTTTCCGATTTTAGTTTAGTCAAGATTTCATCTTTTTGTTCACAATAAGCAAAATCTACAAAATCTCTAATGGTAATAATTTCACGATGCTTTAATTTTCTAGCTAAAATTTCTAAAGGAGTTTGTATTTTTATATTTGTAAAACCAAATACATTTTTTAAAACATAAGGTGTTGAGGTTAAAGAAGAACCATATAGAAAATCCAACTTTAAACCATGCCCTTTCTCTTCTAAAATAAAAGTAATCCCACTAGGTGAAGATTCTATTTGAGATAAAGAGATACCTAAGTTTTTAGCTATCTCCTCTTGGTTTTCAACTAATTTTCCAATGGCAGAATAGTCTTCTGAAAATATATCAATATCATAAGACATTCGATGTTCATAATAACAATAAGAGAGTGCCGTACCTCCACCAAAAGACCACTCTTCAATGTTATAATCTTCTAATATAGCATAGGCTATTTCAAAAAGTTCTTTTTGGGTAGAAAAATCATAAGTTGCCATTAAAACAGAGCTTTCACCTTAAATCCATCTGCTTCTAAAGATTTAGCAATAGATTGTAATGAACCCTTAGAAATTTGATACTGCTCTAAAAAAGTTTCAACTACTCTCCTAGGTGTTTCATTGAAAATTCGTAAATAAAAAGGGATATACGCTTGATTAAAGGAGTGTAAAATATTTTTTAGAGTGTTCAAATCTATGTGATAATCAGAAGAGTACGACCAGTTACAATAGGTTAAAAGAGGAGTAACTCGAGGTTTATTTGACGGTTTTGGTGTTGAATTTTCTATTGAATTCCGTCTTTTATATTGTAACATTTGTTCTCCTTTTATATAATTTTAAATTATAGCATAATTTTTTTTAACTCATCTCAAAATTCTAGTTACAATAATAAGGAACGATAATAAACCTCACCACCCCACTCTAAAATATCCATTTTAGAATGGCGTAGCAATATTAAATTTTATCTTTCTCTAACAATCCTAACAGCCTCAACCATATTTTTCAAGCTCTCTTTTGTCTCTTCCCATTTTCGTGTTTTTAGACCACAATCTGGGTTAATCCATAGTTGCTCTTTTGGTAAGACTTCAAGTAGAAGTTCTATCTGTTTGACTATCTCTTCTACTGATGGAACACGTGGTGAGTGAATGTCGTAAACCCCAGGTCCTACCTCTTGTTTGTAGCCTACCTCTTTGAAGATTTTTAAAAGCTCATTTCCACTTCTTGCTGTCTCAATGGAGATAACATCAGCGTCCATCGCTTCAATGGTTTTGATGATGTCATTAAACTCAGAGTAACACATGTGGGTATGGATTTGAGTTGCTTCCCATGCTGATGAGACGGCAATTTTAAAGTCACGTACTGACCATGTTTCATAGTGTTTGATTTTTTCTGCACGAAGAGGATAGCCCTCTTTAAACGCTGCTTCATCTACTTGAATAATCTTAATGCCCTCTTTTTGTAAATCATCTATCTCATCACAAAGAGCAATGGCTATCTGTTTTGAGACCTCATCTCTTGGCTTGTCATCACGCACAAATGACCAGTTTAAAATGGTAACAGGACCTGTGAGCATACCTTTCATGATTTTGTCTGTTTTGCTTTGAGCATAAGCAATCCACTCTACTGTCATCGCTTTTGGTCGGCTAATGTCTCCGTAGATAAAAGGTGGCTTCACACAACGGCTTCCATAACTCTGAACCCAACCATTTTGAGAAAAGCCATACCCTTTAAGTTGCTCTCCAAAATACTCAACCATGTCATTACGTTCAGGTTCACCATGGACTAGCACCTCAATACCACACTCCTCTTGAAATGCGATACAATCATCAATATAGGCTTTCATTTGAGCTGTATATTCCTCTTCAGATAGCTCCGACTTCTTAAAGTCGCGTCTTGCTTTTCTAATCTCTGGAGTTTGAGGGAAAGAGCCAATGGTCGTGGTAGCTAAATCTTCATAGCCCAACAGCTCTTTTTGTTTTTTAATTCGCTCTTCATACGCTCCATCTCGTTCAAGTTTCTTAAAGTTCTCAACACGATTTTTCACTGCATCATCATGTATGCGTGTAGAGTTTTTTCGACTCTTGTTTGCTTCTATATTAGCGTCCAATGCTATCTGTTCTACTTCACTTAAATTCTCTTTCCCCTCAAAAAACAATTTAGAAAGAAGCGTAATTTCATCAAGTTTTTCAACAGCATAAGAGAGCCAATTTTTAATCTCTTTGTCCATTGTCTCTTCATACTTTAAGGTAAATGGTACATGAAGCAAAGAACACGATGAACCAATGAGTATCTTCTCTTTTGGTACAACACTAGCAATTTTTTCTAATAAAACATTACTTTGAAGTAAATCATTTTTCCAAATGTTTCGACCATCAACCACCCCTGCAATGAGTTGTTTATTGCTCTTGTTAATTAACTCCAACGAAGTCAAGTTCTCTTCACCATAAAGAAA
>JALSHP010000217.1 GCA_026982175.1 Campylobacteraceae bacterium | reverse complement strand
CTTTTTCAACAATTTAAACGTAACAATGTCAATGAGTTAGTCTTAGACCTAAGATACAATGGAGGAGGTGCAATTAATGTGGCAAACCATTTAGCTTCTCTCATTGGTGGGGTAAACAGTTCCGAACACATCTTTAACCAAGTTCACTTTAACGAAACCTATGCACAGTTTAATGAAATAAACTATTTTGAAAAAGCACAAACAACTGCACTTAATCTAAACCGTGTTTTTGTCATTACCACTGAAGCTACCTGCTCCTCTAGTGAACTGCTCATCAATGCCTTACAAGCATCAGCCAATAACATAGAAGTTATCCAAATAGGAGAAAAAACTTGTGGCAAACCTTACGGTTATATGGGCTCAGGAATTTTTTGTGACAAAGCCCTCTATGCCATTAACATCGAGAGTAAAAATGGCGATGATGTAGGTGGCTATGTCAATGGTATCACCCCTACTTGTCAAGCCCAAGACAACTACTTTAAAAGCTTTGGCGATACCACAGAAGACTCTTTAGCTGAAGCACTAAATTACATTATAAGTAATCAATGTAGTGGCAAAACCACTTCAAGTAAACTCCAAAAATCAATCCATCAAATAGGCTTAAAACTACCACAAAATGGATTTAGAAGGATTATGAATGCCTACTAATAGCAGACTATTTCTATTTCTCTCACTCTCTCTTTTGATGGGTTCTTGTAGTAATGCATTAAAGCCAGAACCCCATCTCCTTAGTAAAACTAGAAGCGATGCTTGTCAAGAAGCCTTAGAAAAAAATATTGCAACACTTATTCATGCACAACATCTTCATCTTTCCCATGATGTTTTTTCTCAAAAAGCCACACTCTATTTGACCAATCAAAAAAAGAATATTTTGGGCCAATCATTGATTGTCAATGATATAAATGGACGAAAAAAAATTCTTTTGTACAGACAAGAGAAGCATCTCTTTGTGGCAACACTCAACAATAAGGGTGAAATTTTAAATTCAAAAGAGCTAAAAACTTGTCAACTTAACCATTACAAATTGCCCAATGAATAGTCTATTTCACAACTTATACACAGATATGTCCTATAATATCACGTTGAATAGAATATACAAATTAAATATAAAAAAGGAATTTTTATGAAAACACTATTAATAAGTTCAGGATTAGCCTTAACGCTTCTACTCTCTACAGGATGTGCTCCTAGAGGTATTGCCCAATCACAGGTCAATCAATCAATGACTGTCAAACCAGGAATTATTACCGCCATTAAACAAGTGGAAATTAACAACAATGGTGCAGGTAATGCCATGGGTGCTGTCTTAGGAACTGCCGCAGGAGCTGTTTTAGGTAGCAAAGTAGGTGGAGGAACAGGTAGAGTACTTGCAACCGCAGCAGGAGCCGTTGCAGGTGGTGTTGCAGGTGGTATGGCAGGAGATAATATGGATGCCCGTTATGGGGTTGAAGTCGTCGTTAAACTCGATGGTGGTGGTACAGTAGGAACAGTACTTCCATCCAACGGAGCCCTCTCTCAACTTGGAGCTGGTCAAGCGGTTAATGTGATGTATTCTGGTGGAAAGATTGTCAATATCTCTCCTAGATAATATCTCTTAATAACAAACTTTCTTATCTGAAATTACCCCAATATTACGAACGCCAAATTGATTTTGGAGTTCGTAAATCTCACTTCGTTTCATCTTTCCTAAAGAGTTAAAATAGCCACCGTTTAAATATTGGCTTTGTTGAGCTTCCTTGGCTAAAGTATTGCCTTTTAAAACAGCATACTGATAGGGTTCATAATGTTTTAAATCATAGCTATTTTTGTGACGATTTAAACTGTTTAAATTTTTAGAGAAGTAAGATTTTCCACTTAAATGACGTGAAATAGCACTTTTGCTGTTCATATTTGACATCTCTGCCATATAACGTTTGTAGTCATTGTAGTAACGGCAATCGACATCTGAACTGTTAGCCCCATTTTGGCACTTGCTTAAACTACCAGATTTATAGGCAATCACCGAGCTATCTAAAGACTTACCAATGTGATGATAATGGACAAATTTATTGGCTAATTTAATCAAACTTCCTTTAACTGAAAAAGGTTTGTTGGGTTCACCATACATCATGTAGTAATGAAGCGTCAATTGTGTAGGACCAAAAGCTCCAGTGGTAGAGAGGGCAAAAATATTCCCTCGTGACTCTAAATAAGTAATAATGAGCAGAAGCTTATAGGCTTTCATTTTAGAAATATTTAAAGAAGAGGCTAAAGAAGTAGCCACGGAATCATACTCTTCATCAAACAAGGCAACAAATCGTGCGAATTGTTCATTGTTTCCCACTTGCCCTTTTCTTATGCCAAAAGTTTGTTCTGCTTTACGCACACGTTCACGGCTTAGTTGCATATCTACCCCATTATGAACATACGCCCAACGAATTAAAGGGTAGAGATAAGAGACATCGTGTAACATACCTCGTTTACTTAATTCATGATA
>JALSHP010000216.1 GCA_026982175.1 Campylobacteraceae bacterium | reverse complement strand
GTTTAGGACTCCCCTTAAAAGAAAATGCCGAACTTTTTGCCATGTTAGCCAATGGAGGCATGTACCAAAAAGCCTCTTATCTAAAAAATAGAATAAAAAAGAAACCTCAACAGCTCATAAGCCCACAAGCCACTTACTTAGTTAGCAATATCTTAGCCGATGCCCCAAGGCTCTCTTTTTCTTCCACTTGGGAACAGATGCAAAGCATGAGCAGAGTTGCCTTTAAAACAGGAACATCAGCTCATGCCAAAGACCTACTAACCATTGGCTACACGCCCAAATATACGGTGGCTGTTTGGTTTGGAAACTTCTCAGGTGAGGCTTCCAAAAAACATCAAGGCATCTCTCCCACAGGTCTTAAGATAGCCTCACCCACACTTTTTAAGATTTTTAATATTTTAGAAAAATCTCCTTGGTTCACTAAACCAAAAGGGATTAAAACCCAAGAGATTTGTCAAGATGCCATTGTGCTAAAAGCGTGTCAAGAGAAGATTAACGATGAGATAATTGCAAGTGTAAAAGCAAAAAATGAGTGTCAAAACATGAGAGCCGAAGTGCTTTCTTATCTTCAAAAAGTCAATAAGTTAGAATCTATTACGGCATTAAAAGAACACCCCTGCTACCCAAAGTGGAGAGACTATAAACCTCTTATCACCAGCCCCATTGACAAAGAGACCTACACCCATAACCAACTACTCCCTAAAGAGTTTAAAAAAACCAAACTAGAGTGCTACTCTTTTGAACAAAACAGTACCATCTATTGGCTCATCGACCATGAAGCCCCCATTAAAGGCATTTCAGGAGAACCCCTCTATCGTTACCTCTCCCCAAACATCCACAACATCTCCTGTATTGATGAGGGGGCAAAAGTGAAGAGGATTAGGGTTTTTAATGAGGAGTTATAGATAAACCCCACGTCCACAAAGCAATACATAGTCACAATATTGACATTGACTCACATCTTCACAGCGTTCAGCCACTAGTGTTGTGGTGCTTTTTAACTCACCAATAATCTCATGGAGTAGTTCGGTCTTCTCCTCCAAAAGTGTAATCTCCGTTGTTTTTCCCTCAAATATCTCCACAAAAGCCAACTGTAAATCTTTAAACTTAGGTGTTAAAAGTTCAGCATAAATGCTCATCTGAAAATCTGTTAGTTTCTCTAAATTTTTGCTTCTATTTGCCTCTTTTACTGAACCACTTTTATAATCCAAAATTATGGTTCCTGTGCTATCTTGGTCTATTCTATCTACAACCCCTTTGAAATTAATGCCCCCAATGAGTCCTACTATCTGCTCTTCTCTTGCTACAACCCTCCAACCTGCTTTAAAGTGGTAAATTTGTGCCTCTATGAACTTGTTTAACTTCTCTTTCCATAGTAACTTTTGGTAGGCAATCTTAGGGCTAGAGGTCTCTAAAAGTTGGTCTAAAAGTCGGTCGATATTGCTTTTCATCTCCTCTTTGTTCTCATAAAACGCTTTTTCTTTAAAGAGATGCTCTAAGAGTTTATGTAAAAAAGCTCCCTCATTAAGCTCCTCTTCCTCTTTGGCTTTTAAATTTAACACATAGTTGTAGTAATATTTTCGTTTACAAGTTAAAAAAGTTTTAAGCCTTGTGGCTGACCAAGTAATGGAGGAAGCATCAAAGCCATTGATGATGGGGTCAAACTCTGGCACTATCATATTGGGTTCATTGTAAAGTAAATGCATATCGGCTATCACATCACTACCAAGCCCAAGCCCTAACTCATAAAGGTAAGAAGCTGGGGCTTTATTATTGGATTTTGAGTAGATAATTACTGCTTGTTCTGCTTGTTCTAAGATACGTTTGTAAAGCTGTTTTTGTAAAGCAGCACGGTCATTTTTGGTTGGCAAATTGGCAAACTCTCTTAGCGATGAACTTAAAAAACTATCTTTCGCAGGAATACTAGGGACAATGCCATCGTTGAAATCCACAACCACCACCCCTTTAAAGCTTACTCCTCTAGTCTCCAAGGCTCCCATAACCGTCACCTTTCCTCCACGTACATCGTCAAGGCTAAGTTGTGAGAGTTTTTTTAACCACAAAAACATCCACTGTTTCATGCTCATAAGTTCAACGGAAAAAATACTTTTAAACTGTGCCATATTTTCTAAAACTTCAGCCCTTTTTTTCCCTAAATTCAGGGCTTCTAAAGTCCCAATAAACTGTTCAACAGTACACTTTTGAGTGAGGTTTATCTTGTTAACCTCTTCTACTTTAACGTCATACTTTTTGAGTAGAAACTGTGATTCATCAGAAAAGAGTTGCCAATGTTTGTAAATGCTCTCTAACTGTTTGTAGGCTTTGGTTTTGTCATAGTCAAACCCCATTGCAAAGTTAAAGTTGTTCATCTTGTCATAGAGTCTCAAAGTCTCCTTAAAACTCTCATCGGGGAGAATGACCACAATATCGTCTGCCGATATGCCCTCATTGACCATCTTTTGAACGGATTCAAGCAACAATG
>JALSHP010000215.1 GCA_026982175.1 Campylobacteraceae bacterium | reverse complement strand
CATAGAAGCAGATGCCATTGCTAATTTAGCAAATAAGTTAGATGATAATTTTAAAGAGGCTGTTGAGGTGATTTTAGCCTCTAAGGGAAAACTCATTATCTCTGGCATGGGAAAGTCAGGAATTATTGGTAAAAAGATAGCCGCCACCATGGCAAGTACAGGCACACCTAGCTTCTTTCTACACCCTGCTGAAGCCTATCATGGCGATTTGGGTATGATAGAGCCACAAGACATCGTGTTACTGCTTTCAAACTCTGGTGAGACTGATGAAGTTTTAAAACTTATCCCTTTTTTAAAAAATCAGAAAAACATCATCATCTCTATGAGTAATAATAGCAATTCAACTTTGGCTAAAAACTCGACTTATCATCTAAATATATCGGTTGAACAAGAGGCGTGTCCACTGCAACTTGCACCCACCTCTTCTACTACGGCTACTTTGGTCATGGGCGATGCCTTGGCTGTGACATTGATGGAACTTCGAGGCTTTAAAGATACCGACTTTGCACAGTTCCACCCTGGAGGCTCTTTGGGGCGACGACTTTTAACGACAGTAAAAGATGTGATGCGTAAAGATAATTTACCACTCATTGAACCAAATACCGCCATTCAGGAGTTGATTCAAGTGGTTTCAAATGCACGGCTTGGCTTGGCTGTGGTGATGGAGGATAAAGTAGTTCAAGGGATTATTACCGATGGGGACATACGCCGTGAGATGGAAGAGAAAGAGAGCGTCTTCTTTACACTTAAAGCAAAAGATTTAATGTCACTCAATCCCAAAAACATTGAAGCAACTGCAAAACTCAAAACGGCACAAGAGCTTATGACGGAGTTTAAAGTAAACTCTTTGTTAGTAGTAGAAGAGGAAGCCTTAGTGGGCATCGTACAAATTTATGATTTAGGAATATAAAATGCCAAAAGATACCATTTTAGTCACAGGAGGAGCAGGTTACATTGGCTCACACACCGTTGTTTTGCTCATTGAAGCAGGATATAAAGTTGTAGTGTTTGACAACCTATCTAACGCTTCTAAAGAGAGTTTAAAGAGAGTTGAGAAGTTGGTCAATCAAAAAATCACCTTTATAGAGGGTGACATTCGTTCAAGAGAGGATTTACAAAAGGTTTTTGATAGTCATAATATAGACTCTGTTATTCACTTTGCAGGGCTTAAAGCTGTGGGTGAATCGGTAGAAAAACCGTTAAAATATTATGACAATAATGTCAATGGTACAGTCATTTTATGCGAAATGATGGCAAAAAATGGGTGTAAAAGTATCATCTTTAGCTCATCGGCTACGGTCTATGGGGACCCAGCTACTACGCCAATTTTAGAGAGTTTTCCTACTTCGGCTACCAATCCCTATGGTCGCTCTAAACTGATGATTGAAGAAATTTTACGTGATGTTTATGTGGCTGATAATGCGTGGAAAATAGTGTTACTACGCTACTTTAACCCTGTGGGATCGCACCAGAGTGGAAGCATTGGTGAAGACCCTAATGGAATCCCCAATAACCTAATGCCGTTTATTGCCCAAACAGCTGTGGGTAAAAGAGAATATTTGTCAGTATTTGGTGATGATTATGACACCATTGATGGTACAGGGGTGCGAGATTACATTCATGTGGTCGATTTAGCTGATGCTCATGTCAAAGCCGTTGGGAAAGTAAAAAACTTTACAGAAGTGATGACCATTAATCTAGGAACAGGCAAAGGCTACTCGGTACTAGAGATGGTCAAAGCATTTGAGAAAGCTTCAGGTAAAAAAGTACCCTACCAAATAGCCCCAAGAAGAGCAGGAGACATTGCGACTTGTTTTGCTAATCCAAGTTATGCCAAAGAGATTTTAGCTTGGGAAGCGACTAAAGGCATTGAAGCGATGTGTGAAGATAGTTGGCGATGGCAATCTAGTAATCCTAATGGCTATAATTAAATATTATTTAGATATTATATTAAATTAAAAAATTAATATAATTATCTTAAATAGGAAATATAATGAAAATAGCCATTGCAGGAACAGGATACGTAGGACTCTCAAATGGGGTACTTTTAGCCCAACACAATGAAGTGGTAGCTTTAGATATTGTTCCTGAAAAAGTGGAGATGATTAACAACAAAATCTCACCCATTGAAGACAAAGAGATTAGTGAATATTTAGCCACCAAAGCGTTAAATTTTAGAGCGACACTCGACAAAGAAGAGGCTTATGTTGGGGCTGAATATGTTATTGTCTCAACGCCTACGGATTATGATACCCAAACAAACTACTTTAATACCACACTTGTAGAAATGGTCATTAAAGATGTCTTACAGATTAATCCTAGTGCGACCATTGTGATTAAATCAACCGTACCTGTGGGTTACACCAAAGCGATTAATGAGCAGTTTAACACCAACAATATTATTTTTTCTCCAGAGTTCTTGCGTGAGGGGTCTGCACTTTATGATAATCTTCACCCTAGTCGTATTATTGTGGGTGAGAAGA
>JALSHP010000214.1 GCA_026982175.1 Campylobacteraceae bacterium | reverse complement strand
CAGTCGGTTTGAGCGAGGACAATGGGCAATGCTATGTCCTTTTTGGCTTAAAAAATCTAACTCCTCTTTGGTCGCTTGAACGGCATGGGTAAAGTGCGTAGGGGTGCTATTGAACGCATTCATAAATTCTTTTATGTTAGTAACAGGCGTTGAAGTGTTAAAAAACTTTTGAAAAAATCCTAAAAAATCCCCTTTTCCCTCTTCAAGCCATTTGCGTTCTGCTTGTGACTCTAAGAAATGAGCAGATAGTGGAAGCTCCTCTTTTTTTGCCACAGCAATGGCACGTTGAAGCACAATAGGGTGAACGGAGTAGGGTGAATGAATGGCAATAGCAGGAATAATTCCTTTATTGACACAGTTTTTAGATTCAGCCAAACGCTCTAAAAAATCACCATAAAGCATGTCAGCAGTTGTGGCATTTGAGCCGATGAGTTCGTTAAAGAAGATGACCTTTTGAGGGGTTTTTGTACATACCTCAAGCTCTGTTCCAAAAGAGGAGATAGCCCCAAAAGTAGTCACCCCTGAACGCATCATCTCTTGACAGGCACTCATCATCACTTCATTGTCACAACTTCCTACTAACGCTTCACGGTTTTCAATTACCGAGTCTAACCATGGCATAAATTCCCCGTACTGAAGTGTGGTTTTGTTGGCAGAAAATTCTAAATGTACATGGGTGTTAATAAACCCTGGGTAGAGAACGGAGTTTCCTTCTGTTGCTTCAACTTTTGCATTAGGATATAGTTTTTGTAAATTTTCTAGGCTATCTATGGCTTGGATTTTTTCATCAAAAGCTACGGCTAGGTTTTTTTGAAAAGTATTATTAATGTAAAGGTAGGTTGGGTTTATGATGGTCATGGTATATTCTCAAATTTTTAGAAAATTATACTACAATAAAATCAAAAAAGACTACTGATATGAATTTCATCGACTTCCACGCCGACACAGCTACACTTATACTTGAACAAAATCAAGAACTTAAAAAAAATAGTTTAAAAATTGACATTGAAAAACTCCAAAAAGGCGAAGCTTTAGCCCAATTTTTTGCGATGTATATAGATGCTAAAAAAGTAGAGAGTTCTTATGATTATTGCATTAAGATGCTTAGTAAATTTAAACATGAATTAGAGAAAAATAAAGAAGATATTGCTTTATGTAGAACGTATGATGACTTAGTAAAAGCCCAAAAAGAGCATAAAATAGGGGCTTTTTTAAGCATAGAAGAGGGAGAGGCTTTAGAGGGGTCATTAGATAAATTACGCTTTTTTAAAGAACAAGGGATTTCAGCCATTACGCTTACTTGGAATTATGAAAATGCTTTGGGCTATCCTAATTTTGAATGGACACATCAACACAAAGGCTTAAAAGCAAAAGGCATAGAAGTTGTTGAAGAGATGAACCACTTAAAGATGCTCATTGATGTTTCTCATTTGAGCGATGGAGGTTTTGAAGATGTGTTGAAACATAGTAAACAGCCTTTTATTGCGACGCATTCAAACGCAAGAAGCATTACCAATCACCCACGAAATTTAAGTGATGAAATGCTAAAAAAATTAGCAAATGTGGGAGGCTTAACAGGCATAAATTTTTATAATAATTTTTTAAATCCTACGCGAGAAGTGGCGTATATTGAAGATATGGTAAGGCATATAAAGCAGATAAAAAAGATTGCAGGAGTAGAAGTCATCGGCTTGGGTTCAGATTTTGATGGTATTCCCAATGAAGTTGAGATGGAAGATGCCTCACAAATGGGAAAATTGGCTGATGCCCTTTTACACAATGGCTTCTCTTCTAATGAAGTTGAGAAGATATTTTTTAAAAATGGTTTGAGAATTTTAAAAGAGGTACTAAAATAATGGCAAAGAAAAAACCAACACTTGACTTTTCAAATGATGACATAAGATTTAAACTCAAAGAGCAAGAGATGAAAGTCTTGTCTTTAAATCAAGAGTCGATGAATGTCGAAGTGATTATTATGGAAGATGCAAAAAATAACGGTATAAAAAAGAGAGTGAGCAAAATGGCTTTTGCTCATTTGCCTAAGGAGATTAAGAAGTTGTTACGACCTCTTTAGTTAAAATAATACTTTAAGAACTTAAATAAAGGAAACCTTTTGAAAATAGCCGAGAAAAAAGCACTCAGACGTGAGTCTATTTTGCAAACATCATTACAGCTTTTTTCAACCCAAGGTTTTCATAGAACCACCATTCCTGACATTGCCAAGGCACTTAAAATGTCGGTAGGTAATCTATATAACTATTTTGCTTCAAAAGATATATTGGCTAAAGAGATTATTAAATACACCTCAGAAACCTTAGGGTCTGAAATTAGAACCATCAATAACATGCACATTTCAACAGAAGAAAAGGTTTTTAAAATAGTAGAAGTCTACTTTATTATGGCACAAGAGAAACCAGAGATGATAGAGTATTTTTTACGTGTTTATCTTTCAAACAGAGAAGTTTTTCACGATGGTTGCGAGG
>JALSHP010000213.1 GCA_026982175.1 Campylobacteraceae bacterium | reverse complement strand
TCATCTGTGCTGAACCCAACATTTTCCCTGAACGTGCCAAGGTGTAAATGTAGGTAAACCCCGAATAAAAATAGATGCCCTCCAAAATCTGATTGGCAAACATCGCTTTAACAATGTTTTTGTCAGAGGGATTGTCAGAAAGCTCTTGATAGACTTTTGCAATGGCATCATTTTTGGTTTTAAGCATCATATCATTTCGCCAAAGTCCGTAAATCTCATCGGAATTTTGTGAAATAGTATCGACCATAACAGCGTAAGATTGGGCGTGTAACGCCTCTTCAAACGATTGTCTAACCAAAATTAAGTTCACCTCAGGTGCTGTAATAAACGGATTAATGTTGTCAATAATATTGTTCGTCTGTAAAGAGTCCATAAAAATGAGTTGAGCCAAGACTTTGTCATAAGCTTTTTTCTCAGCATCGGTCAAGCGTTTGTAATCTCCCACATCTTGGGTCATATCAACCTCTTTTGGAAACCAAGTGTTGTTAAGCATCACCTCCCAAAGGTTGTACGCCCATTGATATTTAATGTCATTAAGCTCAAAAATCCCTGTTGGGTCACCTCCAAATATCTTACGTTCAGAAGTTTTTTCTTTCGATTCGGGGTTATATATTTTTTTTCTTTGCATTCTTTTTTAATCCTCAATTTACACTCAAATTTTATTTTTTATATGAATGCGATTATACATAAATAACTTTAGAGTCTATTCAAATACAAAGCCATCAAAACTTAAAATTTCAATACCCTCAATCAGCTCATTATGCTCAAAAGTAACTAAAACTTTCTCACTCTTTGGCATAAAATAGTTAAAAGCTCCCAACTCTCGTTTTCGTGTTTTTTCATCTTCTATTTCATATGCGACTTGATAGAGTTTAGCACAAGCGTAAAAATCAATCTCATACTTATCTCTCATATACGTCACGTCCTTATCTTTAATGTAAAGAATATTGTAAACAGCATTTTCAAGAGCTGTTCCCGAGTTCTTAGAATGTTTTGGGGCAATCTGTAAAAAACCATTATCTTTGACATAAATTTTTTTACTAGAGCGAATTTTTTCTTTCGCTTTTGTATGGTATCTATCAAGTCGTTTGAGTAAAAAAACATCTTCAAAATAGCCAATATACTCTTTAATGCTTTTATCGCTAAGGGCAAAGGTATCCGCTAATTTAGAGTAGTTTAAAATACTTGTCGCATTAGAGAGCAGATAAAAGAAGAGCCGTTCCAACTCATTGGAATTTCGTATGCCATACCGAGGAACAATGTCTTGATAGATAATATTTCGAGCATAAGCAAGAAGTATCTCTTTTTTAATCAACTCTTTAGGTTCTGTAAAAACTTCATAAAACCCACCCCAAGTGAGATACTCTTCTTTGGCTCTTTCTATGGCGATACGACTGTTTAAACGTGCTATTTCATTACTGAAATCTATCTCTTTATAGTCCAAAAACTCCTCAAAAGAGAAAGTATTTAAATGTACTTCTAAGGTTCGACCACTTAAGAGGGTGTTTAAATCATTGGAGAGTAAAGAGGAATTAGAGCCTGTTACAATAAACTTTATATCACTGCTTTCATATTTACTCTTAACAAACACTTGCCAATTTTCAAAAAATTGAACTTCATCAAATATAACATAGGTTTTTCCTTGTGGATTGGCAAGTTTCAAATAAGTATCATAAAGTGTATTTAGATAGTTAGCATTATGCCGATGTTCTAAAAAAAATGGTTGTTCAAGATTAACAAAAAGAATATTTAAGGGATTAACCCCTTGTTTCATAAGATGATTTATGGCTTGTTTTGCAAGGGTACTTTTACCACATCTACGAATACCACTAATGGTAATGATTTGACGTGTAGGAAGATACGATATGAGTTGCTTAAGTTGATGCCGAACGACAGAGGCATAAATCGTACCTTGCCAATGTGGGTTCTGTTCTATGAGTATATTTTTCATTATATTTTCCTAATAGATAGTTTTTATGGTAAGTATAGTTCTGTATTGTACCTTTTTTATTGGAAATATAGATAATTTAAAGTTTAATCACCCTATCAGCCCTCAAAATACTACTTGCTCTATGGGCAATGGTAATTACCGTTTTATCTTTCACATAAAGCTCTAAAGCATCGAGTAACTTCTTCTCGGTGGCATCGTCAAGCGATGAGGTTGATTCGTCAAATATCATCACTTTTGGGTTATCAAGTAAGACTCTAGCAATGGAGAGACGTTGTCGCTGTCCTCCTGAAAGTTTTGTACCGTTTTTTCCTACGATGGTCTCTAGTTTTTGCTCTAAGCCATCGACAAACTCAAAGAGTTGGGCTACTTTTAAGGCTTCGTAAATTACTTCATCAGCATACTCTCGTCCCAATGTCAAGTTAAAACGTAAGGTATTGTTAAACATCAAAGGGGCTTGGAGAACAAAGCCTACATGGTCACGGATTTTTTCGTAACCTATCTTTTTGACTTCAATATCGTTGTAAAAAATCTCACCCTCATCAATGGGGTAAAGCCCTATGAGGATTTGAGCTAAGGTACTTTTTCCTGAACCTGTTTCACCTACTATGGCTACTTTCTCACCCTCTTTAATAGCTAAACTTAAATGACTTAAGACTTGATGTTTTCCGTCATATGAGAACGAGACATCTTTTAAGACAATAGAAGCTGATTTTTTCTCTTCAAAGGGGTCGATTTGGGCAAGATAATGTGGCTCTTTTTCTAAAGCCAAAATCTCATTGAGTCTCTCAATGGATGCTTTGGCATTGAAGTAGAGGTGAATAAAGTTCATTAGCTTATCAACAGGTCGCATGAGTACCCATGCGTAAGAGAAGATAGCCAACATCTTCCCAATGGTCAACATGCCAATGAGTACCATGAAGATACCCAATGCCTTAAAGATGTCATGAGAATAAAAAATTAAGAGCCGTGAGAACTCTAAGGCTATTTCACTCTTTAAGCCAAACAAATAGGAACGGTCACGTATCTCTTTGGCTTGTTGGTCAATGGTATTTAAAAAATATTTTTCTCTGTTTTGTACCCTTATTTGGTTGTAAAGTTCTAAACTTTCAGTTAAAGTGTTTTGAAAAGTTTCGATGGATTGGTTCTCTTTTTTCTTCATTTTTGCCACATTTTTAAAAGTTCGCAACATAATGAACATGGTCACAGGATTGAGTACCAAAATTACCAAAGCCAATTGCCAATTTAACCATAACAAGACAATGGAAACCCCCATAAGTGTTAAGAGTTCCACCACGACTTCCCCTACAGAAGAAGCGACAAATTTGTCAATGGTTTCAACATCGGTGATGATTTTAGAGGCAACAGCCCCAGAGCCTAAGAGGTCATACTCTCTCATAGAGACCACTTGGAGATGGTTGAGTAGACGTTTACGAATAGTGTAAGTCACTTCTTTGGAGATTTTTGTAAACAGTCGTATGTGCAGAAGTGAAAAGACTAAGCCTATTGCCTTTAAGCCCATGGTGATGAATAGCACAATGAGTATGTAATACATCGGCTCACCAATGTTAAAAAAGTTGTCAATAATGGAGGTAATCTCTCCCCCTTTTCCTAAAATGAGTTCATCTATGAGTAGGGGTAAAAGTAGGGCGACAGGTAAAACAACCAATGTAGAAATGATGGCTACGGTATTGGCTAAGAGTAACACTTTTTTATGTTTTAATATCTCTTGGAAGATGGATTTTATGCTTATCATCTAAGAAATATAGCATAACTTTTGTTAATTAAGAAGAGAGCGAAATTTTGTATCCTAACTTATTAATATTTTTAATTAAGTTCATGCTTGTCTTTTCTCGTATACGATGGATAAGGGAGCGTAAGGTTTGTTGTGACTTAGGTGTGTCCCATAGTGCTTCAAGTAGAGTATCAATAGTGAGTACCGTATGGCTATTGTTACAAAGTAACATGAGCAATTTTCTACCTCTTGGTCCACAAGGTATTTCTATTTCATTTTTATAGAGTATGCCTGTTTCTAAATTAAAGAAGAACCCATCTATTAATGCCAATTTCTCTTTTGGTTTATTTAACATCGAGACTTCATCTTCTGATTTTTCTTCTAATTTACCTCTTGCTAATTCAAGTGTAGCGATTATCTCATATTCTCTATAAGGCTTGAGTAAATAAGCAAAGGCTTTTGATTTTACAGCAAAGTCAATCATCTCTTTATCGGAAAATGCTGTTAAAAAGACTATCATGATTTCAGCATTTTCACGGCGAATCTCCAAAGCAGCATCACAACCACTAACATTGTCTTTGAGCATTACATCCATTAGCACCATATCGGGTTTTGTCTCTCTGGCACGTTGAATGGCTACAGCCCCTTTGGTCACAATACCAATGACTTCACAAGCATTGTCCATCACAATTCTTTTAAGATAATTTGCAGGGATAATCTCATCTTCGACGATTAAAACTCTCAACTTTCACTCCTAAAAAACACTTCACAAACCAAACCATCATTGTCAAAAAAATGCACCTCTCCATCGAGTTGTTCTACTGACATTTCAATAAGATTCATTCCAAAACCTTTTTTATTTTCTTTAAGTCCCATGCCATTGTCTTGGTAAATGAATTTATATTCATATTGGTGTTTCTCTAGGCAAATGCTTATTTTTCCAGTATCACACTCTTTGGTAAAAGCATACTTGATGCTATTGGTCATGAGTTCATTGACAATAATACCAAACTGCATCATGTATTCCATGTTGAGTTCAAGCTCAACAATATCGGTAAAAAGTTCAATTTCATGAAGACCTCTTTCTGTGTTTAAAATATGTTGGGTTAGTTTCAAAATATAATGTCTAAAATCAATATGTTCCAAATCTTTGCTTTCGTAAAGTATCTCATGTACCATGGCAATGGATTCAATGCGTAATTTGTTTTGCTTAATCAACTTATGCACTTCGCTAATGTCGCTTTCATATTTCTCTAAGCCCAAAATAGAAGCGATGATGTTCAGATTATTTTTAACACGATGGTGTATCTCTTTAAGTAAAAATGCTTTTTGTCGGTCAGCTTCGGCTAGTTTACGGTAGGACTCTTCAATGGCAATATGATAAGTACTTCCAAAAAGAAAAACAAAAAATGCCAACAAGCCAAAGCCACTAATAGAGCGTGAATCGGTAAATTGACCTGTCATAAATCCATAAGAAAAAATGAGAATACTTAGGAACAAATAGATGCTTCCATGAAAAAGCAACGCTTTACGTGACAATAAAATAGGGGCTGTCATGGGTAAGAGCAAAATATAAACCACATCAATCCCAAAATTGTTAATAAAAATATGACTAAAAACAATAAAGGCAATCATCCATAAGAGTAAAACAGCGATGTAGTTGATATTTTCTTTTTTTTCAATATAAAGGTAAACGGTATAAATACCTCCAATAAAAGAAAACAAGGTTACAAAAAAACTAACTATGTCTCCCAGAAAAAAAGAAACCAAGGAAATAACAAATGTGCCAATGACAAAAGTAAAAAGAAACACTACTAAAAAAAGCTCTTTGTATTCCAATGTTTTAAGATACTTCAACATTCCTATTCCTAATTTTAAATGATTGTCAAATTATAACATATTCAAACAGAACGCATTCGTGATTTTTAGATGATAGAATCAAATAATTTAAAATATAAATAAATAAAAAATATTAAAGGATAAATAATGAAACCCTCTATAATAAAAGTAATCATACTAAGCATACCCCTACTTCTTTTTTTAGGATGTGGCAATCAAAAGAAAAGTAATAATAGTATTACTTTGGATGAAAATCATAGCGTAACCTCTACTCCTACTAATAGGAATAAGTACCTTGTTTTTTTAGACAGTCCCCAATATGGACTAGAACCATGGATGACAGATGGTACAAAAGAGGGGACAAGGCTTTTAAAAGACATAAATACCAAACAAACTTTGGGTTCAAAGATTGAACGAAGAATGGTGAACATTGGAAATACCTTATATTTCATAGCAGATGATGGGATTCATGGTAGAGAGTTATGGAAAAGCAATTCAACAGGTACTACTATGGTTCAAGACATCCATGTGGGTACAGGCAGTTCAAATATTTTCAACCTTACAAAAGTAAATGAGACCCTTTATTTTTCAGCAGACAATGGTAACGATGGTGCAGAACTATGGAAATATGATGGAACAGAAGCTGTAATGGTTAAAGACATATCCACAAGAGAAGAGAGTTCAAGCCTTTCTCATTTTGTTGATGCCAACGGCATACTTTACTTTACAATAAACAATAACACGAGTACCCAATTATGGAAAAGTGAAGGAGTAGAATCTTCAACGGTATTAGTAAAAGAGATTAGAGGAGGTGAAGTAAGTCCATATATTGACAACTTAACCCATGTAAATGATTTACTTTATTTTACAGTTAGAGATGATGAACATGGTAGAGAACTTTGGAAAAGTGATGGAACAGCAGAGGGAACAAGTCTGGAAAAAGACATTAGAATAGGCTCGGAGAGTTCAAATATAAGTTCACTAACTGCTGTCGCCAATACACTTTATTTTACAGCTGATGATGGTACAGGTAAAAAGCTATGGGAAAGCCATGACGGAAGAACCCAACTTTTAGGAGATTTAGACGTACAAAATCCTAAACAACTCACCAATGTCAATGGCGTTTTGTTTTTTACAGCTCACAGTGAGACACACGGAGAAGAGTTATGGCTATATAGCGTATTGGGTCCCATACTCATAGACATTAATGAGGGTAGACATAGTTCTCGTCCTATTCAACTCATAGCCATAGACAATGTGCTTTATTTTATGGCTTATGATGCCACACATGGTAAAGAGTTATGGAAGTTTGACCTTAGTACAGCGAACAAAAGTTTGGTACGAGATATAAGTGTAGGCAATCAAAGCAGTAGTCTTCACAACCTAATAAATGTCAATGGCATATTGTACTTTTATAAAGGCAAAGCCTTATGGAAAAGTGATGGAACAGAAGATGGCACAGTACTAGTGCAAGATACAGCGTTAGAAGAGCATCCTTTAGACATAAGTTTTTTAACAGCTGTAGGTGAAAGTGTTTACATGATAGCCAATGACAAAATACATGGTACAGAACTTTGGAAAAGTGATGGAAGCGAAAGTGCTATTGTTATGGTGAAAGACATTCATAAAGGTACAGAACAATCAATATTTAGAGATGAAAAAGAAGCCATAAAGATAGCTTCTAACTATTATTTTGTAGCTGATGATGGCATACATGGCATAGAGTTGTGGATAAGTGATGGGACAGAAGAGGGAACACGAATTTTAAAAAACATACAAGCAGGAAAAGAAGACGCTTTTCCCCAAAATCTTAGAGATGTAAATGGAACATTGTATTTTACAGCCTTCAATGATACCTATGGTAGAGAACTTTGGAAAACTAATGGGACAGAAGAGGGAACGGTGATTGTTAAGGATATTAATCCAAATAACAGGTCGGTCAATATCAAAAATATGCTTGTTTGGAACAATACATTGTATTTTACCGTTGGTCTTTTTGGAGGAGACAATCCTGGTACCGAGCTGTGGAAGAGTGATGGAAGCCATACCACTTTAGTTAAACAAGTAGGAAGTGGTAACTATGAGCCTGATGGAATAGTAATAGGACGGTCTACGACAGACAATCAATTAACTCTTGTAAATAATAAGCTTTACTTTTCTGCCAACGATGGCGTACATGGTATTGAACTTTGGAAAAGTGATGGCTCAACACTTGGAACAAAATTGGTCAAAAATATAAATGCAGGAGATGGACTTTTACGACTTAAGCACAGCCGTCCAAAAGAACTTAGTGACATTAATGGAGTACTCTATTTTTCAGCAAATGATGGAATACATGGAACAGAACTGTGGAAAAGTGATGGTACAGAAGTGGGAACTCTCTTAGTCAAAGACCTTAGAGAAGATGCCTTAGATGCTGACCCAAAAGATATTGCTAACATCAACGGCATGGCTTATTTTTCTGCAAAAAATGAGATAGGAAGAAAAGAGCTTTGGAAAAGTGATGGGACAGCAGAGGGAACAGAGCGTGTGAAACTGTTTTACATGCTAGATGAAATTGATAATTTATTTTATCTTAATAATAAGATTTATTTAACCATAAGCACAGGTTTTGAAGATGGACACTTTGGTTTATGGCTAAGTGATGGTAGTGAAGAAGGAACAGAAAGTATTGCAAACTTTAACACATCAGTCATTGACATTAAGATGTTTGGTTCATTTGAAAACAACTTATTGTTTCGCACAGAAAATAAATATGACCAATACCAACTTTGGAAAACCAAAGAAACATCTGAAAATACCATTGTACTAGCAGATGCAGAGATAAATTAACTTAAAAAACAAAACAGAACGCATACGTGATTTTTAGATGATAGAATAAAATAATTTAAAATATAAAGGAACTAAAATGAATAAATTAAATACTTTAAGCCTCATAACACTACTTGCTTTTTTTAACGCTTGTGGTTCAGACAGCAAAGAATCTACAGGAGGAGACATTCCTCAAGAAGAGACGAATCAAGATGAATCTACAACAAACAATGTACCAAGAGGAACAACTGAAACGGCAACAATAGATGACTTAGCCACAATAGCAGAACCCTCTTTTATTGACTTACCCATTAATCCAGTTTTTTCACGGATTAATGCTAACATCGTAAAAGAAGAGCAGTCAAATCTCTATTGGCAAGATAACGTTGCAGCCAAAACAACCATTGAAAAATTTGCTGAAGCAGAAAGTTATTGTGCAACACTAACTTTAAATGACATCTCATCATGGAGACTACCAACCTACTTTGAACTTTTGACTTTGGTAAACTATGAACGACATAGCCCTTCTATTTATGATACTTTTAGCAATACTAATTCCCAACAATATTGGACACAGACAAAAAGTGCCTCAAGTGAGAGCCTATACAGGTGGACAATTCATTTTAAGCGAGGTGAAGTACATTTTAACACAGGGGCATATCCCTCTCATTTTTCCACCACACATAATGTTCGTTGTGTTAGCGATGAATTTGCAAACAAACGTCTCAAAGAGAGAGACCTCCGTAAAAATGGCGACATCGTGACAGACCATATCCATAACCTATTATGGCAAGATGCACTCTCAACAAAAGTTGAAAGATACAGTTTCTCAGAGGCTGATGCCTATTGTGACAACCTCTCTTTGGGTGGACTAAACAGTGGATGGAGAGTACCAACAGTTAAAGAGTTGGCTTCATTAATTAACATTGAAGCTTATGATGCAGCCATTGATGGCAATGTTAGCAATGTTGCTTATAGTGATGCCTATTGGACAAATGACGTACAATCTGGGCTAGATACTTGGAGCTGGGATGTGAATTTTAAAGATGGTGTTATCCATAGAGGAGGTACAAACCACTCTTCATTTGACCAATATGTTCGTTGTGTTCGTGATGCGAATTAACATAAATTTATAATTAAAGGATTTGTCATGAAAAATACAAATACAAATACAAATACAAATACAATTTTACTAATTGCTACGCTCTTTTTGCTAAGTGCTTGTAACACAGAAGTTCCAGATAATGATACCATTAACCCAAAAGTTACGCTCATAGCTTTTAATGATAACAATGGATTAGTAACATCCAGTGAAGCTGATGATAATGTCACAGGTCGAACCTTGTCTTGTCAATCAGGAACAACCAATAGAAATGTCAACTTTATTCCTTATGTAACTTCACAGATTTCTCCTTTGAAAATGTTGCTAACTGTCTCTGACCAAGGGGGTGTTGCCACAGCAAAAATTATTGTTAAAGGAGGTGTTGTATCAGAAGTTTCACCCTCCGATGCAACCATTACCAGACGTGCAGCACGAGATGGGCTTCCCTCCCGAACCATCATAGAAAAAAGCTATCCTAGAAGTAGCCCTAAAACAGCTGGTTTGCTAACAGTAAATGTCGAGTCTGATGGTACAGGTCGTATAATGGAAGGATTTAGCATAGAAGCCATGGGTACAGATTTCTCTTCAAATAGTAGCGATGCCCCTCTTGTGCAAGTTGGTTCTACTACTGCTTTGTGTACGGAGAGACTTATCTAAAAGGGATATCTTATGCAATTTATAAAACTCATCAAAATATTCTTATTCATTAGACATCTTGCAAAACTAAAAAATGCTAAAATTTCGGAATGAGAAAAGTAGATAAATTTGAGAAAATAAATGAAGAGAACTTTAAGAGAATAGTAGGGGTAAAAAGGTCAACATTTGAAGTAATGGTGAACGAATACAAGAAAGCTGAAGAAGAGAGAAAAAAGGGGCATAAAAAAGGAGGAAGAAAGCCTAAGTTATCTAAAGAAGACAGAGTATTATTTATGCTTGAATATTACCGAGAGTATCGGACTTTATATTATATGGGGCTAGACTATGGAATAAGTGAGGGACAAGCATCAAAAGAAGTTGTCAATGGTGTGGGTAATTTCTCCCCCTTTACCTAAGATGAGTTCATCTATGAGTAGGGGTAAAAGTAGGGCGACAGGGAGGACTACTAAGGTGGAGATGAGGAGGATTTTTTTATGTTTTATTATCTCTTGGAATATTGATTTTATTGTTATCATCTAAGAAATATAGCATAACAATGTTAAGCTCTTATTGTAAACTTCTTCTTTTAAACTTCTTCTTTTATAAAAAAAGCACCAAGCAGGGAGCTTAAGATGATTAGGAGAATAATACCAATGGTATTTAACGAAGAGAGTGAGACCTCAGTTACGCTATTATTTGTTACGACATCATTGGCAAAAAGTGTCAGGTTACAAAAAAGTGATAAAAAAACAATTTTAAGTAGATGTCGCTGTATGGTGATTATTTTATTCATTTTTGTCCTTAAACTAACTATAGGAGTATAGTAGTAAAAATAAATAAAATATTCTATTAAATATATTAAAGTTTAAATTAAATTAGTTAAAAATATCCCTAAAGTATGGGATTTTGTTGTATCTCTTAATAGTTTCCAATATTAAAAAATATTTTTAATAAATCTAGTTCTTATTTAAAATATCTTCATAGAAATGATAACAGCTAACATAGATGGTATCGTTCTCCATTTTAATGCGTTCATCATTTTTCATAAAGGCTTTTCTTAGCCGTTTAACTACTTTGGCTTTACGTTTCTCTTTAGTGATGTTACAACGCTCAAAAAATGCGTCAAGGGTAATCCAACACTCATCCTCTTCATCCTCTTGTAAGGCAATGGCTTCAATGGGTGCAGACTGCTTCTCTAACTCTTTTTGTTTGTCTATTACCATGTAGTCAACTTGTTTGACATAGAGATTACGCATCTCACTAAAGACCTGTTTGAGAAGTTCAATTTCACCACGCAGGGTGGTGTTTATTTCGGTATTGGTATGTTTTAAATCGGAGATGCTCTCTTGTAACACAGAGATGGTTTGGTCTTTTGAGGTCAATAGCTCTTTGACATCCACCAAATGAGGGGCAACTTTCTCTTGCTCCTCCTTATGGTCTGTCTTAGTTGGCTCTACTTCATCCACAACAATATAGATTTTCCCATCTACTGTCTTAGAAGTCAATGTCCCTTTTTTAATCTTTGCATAAACCGCTTGACGCGAGATCCCTTTTTGCTCTGCATACTCAATAGGTTTTATCAGTTTGCTCATCTATTTGTCCCTTATCCTATTAATTGTTAATAATCATAGCATAATAATAGAAAAGAACACAATAAAAACGCTATTTTATAGCGACTACTTAATCTCTTCTTGGGCTGATGAGACAGAGACAGCCACACCCTCTTTGGTTTTTTCTACTGAACTGTTGTTGTTTAATTTCTGGCTAATTGTCCCTATTTTAACAGGAATAGCAACTACTTTTGACCCCTCACCTTTAACGCTCATGGTAACATTAATATAATGAATACCACTCTTTTGAGAAGTCAGTTGTAGCTCAATGGGAAAGCTATTTGTCTCTTTTGTCAAGCTAAACTCTAAATCTTTCTCTTCAACATCAAGACCCTCTTTATCTAATGGACGAAGATTTACTTTAAGTGTCCCTTTGCTTAGTTTGGTGCTAATGGTGATGTTAACATTAGACGTGACCCCCACATCAACATGTTCAGATTTATAGCTTACATCAGCAGCTAAGCCAAATTTTTTCTGAGCCCCTTTGCTCTCTCCTTTAACGACTTCATAGACTACTTTGTCTTTATCATCTACTTTGGCTGTCATTGCCATAGCCGTTACGTTGCTTAATAGGGTTGCGATTAATAGTGTTTTTAGTGTTTTTATTTTTAATGTTTTTGTTTTCATGTTTATTTTCCTTTTGCTTTTTAGCTTTATTTACTCTAGTTTAATCTAATGTTAATTCAAAAATATTTTTATTACGATTATTATACACCGTAATTGCCATACGGTAAACTCCTGCTTTTAGCCGTACCTTTATGGAATCTGTTGCTCCTTCTGCTTCGGTAAATGCTACAGGTTGGATTTCTGAACCTTTATAGATAAACATATCAGGGTCAGGTATTCCATAACCTGAAACTTGACGAATCTTGAACTGATAGCTTCTCTCTGTAGGAATGGTAAACTTAACAAAATTATAAGCCCCCAATTTATTCTCTTCAGAGGAGGCTGTAGCCGTTGTATTGGTGGCAATATTAACTGAACCACCAACGCTTAAGTCATAATAGAGTGGATTGGCATTCTCAAATTTTCTATTGATACGACCTGAGCCATAAATATCTCTAATAGGAGCTATCTGCTCTTTTGCTGTAATCTCATCAATGGCACTCTCATTTCCTGGTTGCTGTGCTTTTAATGCCGTAATAAAAGTAAAGATACTCGTAAATGCAGGGGTGTTCTTTTGTGCATCTATAAAGACTTCATGAATAGGAGTAAATCCAAAGCTAATGCCATCTCCTGCTTCATTGTTGGCATCATAAATATCATAAAGAATGCGATAGACAGAGGCTTCATTGAACCACCCTGGATTATTTGAAAGTGGTGTCTGTTGCTCTAAATCATCCCCAAAAGATTGACCTTGTTGTGAACCTAATGAATCAATATATAAAGGGCTGTCAATAATAATACACCCCATAGCCGTTCCAAATCCTTCTCCAAATGCCAGACGAATATCTAAGATATCTTCATTGCCATGTGCCCCACCAATACTGTCTGAACGCGAGAAAGCAGACTCATAATAGTGTCCCCACTCATGCGCAATAACGGCACTATCATACTCATCGGTATCGGAGTTGGCTTTTCCTAAGATATAGAGTGCTGTCTCATCTCCATTGTAGTGAGAGGTGATAATCTGCCCTAAATTGGTATCACCACTGGCCGAGATGTTATTTTTAGACCAAAAAATATTCAAAGGAGGAAAAAGAGCATCACTCTGTGCAGTTTTAACTTTTTCTATCGCTTTATAGACCACATCTAAAATGGCAAAAGGGGCAGCGGTTCTTGTAGAAGTATATCCATTACCACCCCATCCTGAAGCCGCATTGAGATTACGGGTTTGTGTGCCACCTTCCCCTAAGTTTGCAAATCTCCCATCCATAACATAGAGAGCATTACTGTTGGTATTGTCTTTTACTTGAAAATCCCAACTTGCCTTTCCTGCACTTGGGGCTTGATACATTTTGGCTAAGACACGTATCTTCACTTGTTTCGCCGTTACCTTTGCTGTATAGTTTCCTTGGGCATCGGTATGGGTAGTTTTTAGTACCTCTCCATTTCTATCGATGATTTGAACCACTACGCCACGTACGGGTTTTTGAACCATACTATCATAATCTAAACCATTGTTCAGACCACTTCTAAAAGGAACAAAGTCATAGCTTACTTTACCCGACAAAGTTACCGAAGCATTGTTCTCTTGTTCTTTAGGAGGTGGTTCAGTGGCTTGTGGAGGGGGATTTAGCTGTTCATTGTTGCTTGGTGGAATGGTAGTGTACTCACCACACCCCACAAAGAGTAAGGTCACTAAAACTAAAAAACTTCTTTTAAAAATCATATTTAACTCTCTTTCATCTAATTTATCTTAGTCTACTCATATAACACTTTAAGATAGAAAGATATTTAAATTAAAGGGTATCTTTTAGCTTATTTGTGTCTATATTTATAGAAAACTTAAATTATAATATCAATTTTTTGTTATTAATCGTGGAACAGAAGCCAAAAGTTTTTGCGTATATTTATGTTGGGCATTTTTCATCACTTTTTCCACTTTTCCCATCTCAACTATCTTCCCTGCTTGCATCACGGCGACTTCATCGGCAATGGTACTTATGATAGACAAATCATGCGTAATAAAAAGATATGACAAGCCTTTCTCCTCTTGCAAGGCTTTTAAAAGCTTTAAGACATCGGCTCTAACAGTCACATCGAGTGCCGAGGTAGGTTCATCACAAACAATTAATTCTGGCTCAACAGCCAATGCCCTTGCAATCCCAATACGTTGACGTTGCCCCCCAGAGAACTCATGAGGATAACGGTAAAAATGTTCTTCAAGTAATCCAACTTTGATAAGTAAAGCTTTAATCACCTCATCTTGCACCTTTTTATCTTGAACACCAACTTTTAAACTCACCATCCCTTCACGAATAATCTCCCCAATGGTCATACGTGGATTAAGGGCAGAGTAGGGGTCTTGAAAGACAATCTGTATCTTTCTTCTGTATGCCAAAAGCTCTTTTTGTGAAAGTTTGGTCAAATCGACCCCTTTAAAAAAGATGCTTCCCTCCGTGATATTAGTCAAGCGTAAAATCGCCGTTCCAATGGTGCTTTTCCCTGAACCAGACTCTCCTACTAAAGCTAAGGTTTTCCCCTTTGGAATGCTTAATGAAATTTCATCAACTGCTTTGGTGTAGCCCACAGTACGTTTGAAAAACCCTTTTTTAATGGGAAAATAGACTTTTAAATTTTTAATTTCAAGTAGAGCATCTCCATGAGAATTATTCTCTCTGCTTTGGGTAGAGGGTAAGGTATCTTCTATTAACTGCTTCGTATACTTATGTTGTGGATTCTCAAAAAAATCATTACGTGAAGCAATCTCTAGCACCTCACCATGTCTCATAATGGCAATGGTATCTGCCATTTGGGCTACCACCCCCATGTCATGCGTAATAAACAAAATAGAGAGTTCCCTCTTGGCTTGTATGGTTTTAAGTAGCTTTAAAACTTGTGCTTGAATGGTCACATCGAGTGCGGTTGTTGGTTCATCGGCAATTAAGAGTTCAGGTTCACACGCCAATGCCATGGCTATCATAACACGCTGTTTTTGTCCTCCAGAGAGTTGATGAGGATACCAAGCATAACGCTCCTTTGCATTGGGTAGGGCAACCTCTTCAAAAAGGGCTAACACTTTAGATTTGAGCTCTTTTTCACTAATCTTTAAATGCAAACGAATTACCTCTGCTACTTGCTCTCCAATGGTCATCACAGGGTTAAGGGCAGTCATGGGTTCTTGAAATATCATTGCTATCTTTTGACCACGCACCTTTTGCATCTCAAGTTCAGTAAGGCTAAAGAGTGATGCTCCTTTAAATAAAATATCACCGTTGCTTACATTTAAAGCATCGGGAAGCAGTCGCATAATGGCTAAGGAGGTCAAAGATTTTCCAGACCCCGACTCTCCGACTAAGGCAAAGATTTCACCACGTTTAATAGTGAAATTTATGGACTTTAGAAGAGGCTCTTGCTTTACATATAGAGTTAGTTCTTTGATTTCTAAGATATTCATAGAGAGATTATAGCAAAAGTAGCCTAGTTCAATGGTCACTCTGCATTGTTTTAACTACTTTTTTACTTCTTCTTTCTCTTCTATTACTTATGATACAATAATTTAAATATTTGAGGAGATTGCTTAATGCATTCAAAAGTCGCAATTGTTATTCCTGTTTATAACAATCCTAAAACCATTCAAAAAGTTGTTCAAGAGGCACTTTTAGAAAAGATGCAAGTGATAGTCATCGATGATGGTTCAGAGCTAATGGTTGAAACACTATTAGCAGAAGATGAAAAATTATTAATTGTAAGACACAAGCATAACACAGGAAAAGGTACAGCATTATTAACAGGTGCAAGAGAAGCTCAAAAACAAGGTTTTACACATATTGTTGCTATTGATGGCGATGGACAACATTACCCTTGTGAAGTAAATAAACTTTTACCTTTAATCCAAAAAGAGACCATTGTTATTGGCAATAGGAAGTTTAAAGAAGATGTTCCTAATGCTTCAAAGTTTGGAAGGGCTTTTTCTAACTTTTGGATTTTTATGGAAAGTGGACGTTGGCTTGGTGACACCCAAAGTGGTTTTAGAGCGTATCCTTTGTCTATTTTAGAATTAAACTTAAAGCAGA
>JALSHP010000212.1 GCA_026982175.1 Campylobacteraceae bacterium | reverse complement strand
ATTGTGATATGTAAAAATAATTATATATCAGCATTATTAATCGGTGCGATAGCAATCGCCCCCTACCAATTCAATTAAACCCATTCTACCACAAATCATCTAAACATAAATATCTCTACGCTATAATTCCACCGAATTTATCACTTTCGAGTTTATCGAAAAATCAGATAAGGAAGGGGGTGCTTGACATGCCAGGAATTAAATTATCTTCAAGAGATACTTTTGAAGACTCTTACCGAAAGTTCAAAAGACAATGTGACAGAAACCTAATCGTTACTGAAGCACGTGCTAGACAACATTACGAAACACCAACTGAAGCAAAGAAAAAAGAAAAAATTGCCACTCGCAAGAAAATTCTTAAAAAACTTTACATGCTTAGAAAGTATGAAGCAAGACTTTAATCAGTCTTCTTTTTCAGACCCCCAAGTAGCTTCTCTACTTGGGTTTTACCTCACTTAATTACTAATTCTTATGTTAACTTATTAAAAATATAGCTCTTTTAATTCAATATTTTGTTATATTTAATTAAAAATAAAGTTTTTACCCACTATTATTCGACATTTTATTTTATGAAAATACGTGAAAAGAGTAACAATGACGATATTTAAGAAAATCCTGCTGTTTATTATTGCCATACAAGTGATGGTTATTATTCAATTAATTGGCATTAAGCAATTTCATTTAGAAGATGAGGTCAGAAAACTCTCATTTGATTTTTCTGCTAAACCTAAAGCCCCTAAAGCCCCTCAATTAAGCCCTGAAGAGTATGAACTTTTTGCACTACTACAAGCTTCTATTAATGAGACACCTAAAAAGTACAGTAGCAACTATTTAACATTGGGGCAAGGCTATATTCAAGAAGCCATTACTGATGATGTAGAAAAAGGGGCTAAAAGTCTATTGGGGAAACCCTATGTTTGGGGTGCGACAGGTCCTAATAAGTTTGACTGTTCAGGCTTTACTCAAAAAGTTTTTCGTCAAGCAGGAATTAAAATCCCTAGAAACTCCAGAGCTCAAGCGAAAGTGGGACACTATGTCTCTTATGAAAAGCTAAAACGTGGGGACATGGTCTTTTTTGCGACCAATAAAAAACATCCTAAACGTGTGACACATGTGGGTATCTACTTAGAAGAGGGTAAATTTATCCATGCAAGTTCAGGGGGAAAAAGAGTGATGATTAGCTCCCTTAAGAAGAGCCATTACTACAAACAAAAGTTTATGTTAGGTCGACGTGTTATTGAGGGACACCAAACCAAACGTGTTGCTCGAATTTTAACCAAAAGCCATACAATATAGCTTGATACTATAGCCAAAAAAATAGAAAAATTTTTAATATGCTATAATCTCATATGTATCAAAGAGAATTTGAAAACCTACTTCGCACTACTCCCCCAAGAGCCATGCTTTTTTTTGGGGAGAATGAATACCTAATCGCCAACTATTTACAACACTACATTAACATCACTAAAGCTTCTGATTCTATGTTAAGCCTTTACCATGAGGAGTATGCTTTTGACCAAGCCAAAGCCTATCTCTCTCAAAGCTCTCTGTTTGGGGGAACAAATCTACTCATTATTAAACGTGAAAAGAAGATTCCTAAAAAAGAGCTAGATGTTTTGGTCGAACTTGTGGGAAAAAAAAGTGAAAACTTTCTACTCTTTCACTACACAGGAACGGCGACCAATGCCAAAAGCTTACAAACTTCATTCAGCCCTAAAAAAGGGGCGAACTGGGTACGGCTTTTTGAGCCAAATCATCGTGAGAGCATTGAGATGTTACAAAAAAAAGCCCAAAATATTGGGCTAGACATTGACCATTTTGCCCTACAACACCTTATGCTTATTTTAAACAATAACCTTGCTCTTTGTGCCAATGAACTGAATAAATTGGCTATTTTAGAGGGGAAAGTGACAAGCAAAGAGATTGATAGATTGGTCTACTCTACTGCTCCTTTAGCGGTGGAACAACTGCTCATGGAACTTTTTGAGAAAAAACCTTTAACACAAACCATTACTAAACTACTAGAAATTGGTGAAGATGCCCTCTCTATTTTACGCTCTACCCAATTTTTTGTCAATCAAATTTTTCTATTTAATGCCTACATGAAACTGCATGGTCACATCGACTCTAAGGCTATTTTAGGTTATAAACTACCTAAAAACATTGAAGATAAAAAAGCAAACTTAGCCCTTAGAGTAAAAAGCCCTGCTTTGTTAAAAATATTTGAGTATTTACTAAAAATGGAGTTAGAGATGAAAAAAACACCCCCACAAAATAGAGAACCACTTCTCTATGGGGTCTTTATTAAGTTACAAAGTTTTTTATGATTTTTAATTAAAACCGAAACCCCATACCAACCTGCAAGGCTGTTACATTTTTAGTGTACGCCATGTAGTCTGCATTTAAAAATACATCTGATGCTAGGTCATAGCTAAGACCAGCTCCCACACTCAACGAACTATCGGTGTTTTCACTATGGTAGTTTTGGTTT
>JALSHP010000211.1 GCA_026982175.1 Campylobacteraceae bacterium | reverse complement strand
ACTAAGGGACCCAAATGCGAGGATACATGCTTTTTTCTGGAACAGCCAACCCAGAACTTGCCCAACAAATTTCAAAAGAACTAGATTTACCACTTTCAGAAGCCAGAATTAAAAAATTTTCAGATGGAGAGATAAACGTTAAAATCGAAGAAAGTGTTCGAGGTAAAGATGTTTTCATTATTCAACCTACTTCTGCACCTGCCAATGCAAACCTCATGGAACTGCTCATTATGACCGATGCCCTTAAACGCTCATCTGCAAAATCCATTACGGCTGTTGTTCCTTATTATGGATACGCAAGACAAGACAGAAAAGCAGAACCACGTGTGCCTATCTCTGCTAAATTGGTAGCCAATCTTATGGAGACAGCAGGAATTACCCGTGTGATTACCATTGATTTACATGCCTCTCAAATTCAAGGTTTTTTTGACATTCCTGTGGACAACCTCTATGGAGCAGTACTATTTAAAGAGTATATTGAATCTAAAAACTTTAAAAATCCTGTTATTGCCAGTCCAGACATTGGGGGTGTGGCACGTGCTAGATACTTTGCCAAATCACTTGGACTTGACATGGTCATTGTGGACAAACGACGTGAAAAAGCCAATGAATCAGAAGTGATGAACATCATTGGAGATGTTGAGGGAAAAGACATTATCATGATAGATGACATGATAGACACAGCAGGAACCATGCTCAAAGGTGCATCTGCACTTAAAGCACAAGGTGCTGCTTCGGTGATGGCTTGTTGTACTCACGCTGTTCTTTCGGGTCCTGCTTATGAGCGTCTGCAAAAAGGTGAATTAGATGAGTTGGTGATTACAGACACCATTAAAACCACGGAGAATTCTCAAAAATGTGATAAAATTAAAGTACTCTCTACCTCTAAAATGTTGGCTGAAGTAATTAGACGTGTCTATCATAATGAGAGCTTAAATTCTATCTTTGGAACGGCGAACTAATGTCAAACAAAGTACCTCAAAAAAATATTCGTAACTTTTCGATTATTGCTCACATTGACCATGGAAAGTCAACTTTAGCAGACCGAATTATCCAAGAGTGTTCTGCCGTTACTGACCGTCAAATGTCTGCCCAAGTCATGGACACCATGGACATTGAAAAAGAGCGTGGTATTACCATTAAAGCTCAATCGGTGCGACTTGACTATGAGAAAGATGGAGAACATTACATCCTCAATCTCATTGACACCCCAGGTCATGTCGATTTCTCTTATGAAGTGAGTCGCTCTTTGGCTTCAAGTGAGGGTGCTTTGCTCATTATTGATGCTGCCCAAGGGGTTGAGGCACAAACCATTGCCAATGTTTACATTGCCATGGAGAATGACCTAGAACTGTTACCAGTAGTCAATAAAATAGATTTACCAGCAGCTGAACCAGAACGTGTTTTAGAAGAGGTAGAAGATGCCATTGGAATTGACTGTACCGAGCATTGTTTGGTCTCTGCCAAAACAGGTTTGGGGGTTCCTGAACTCATTGATGCTCTTGTGGAGTTCATCCCTGCACCCAATGGCGATGAAAATGCTCCAACAAAAGCCTTAATCTATGACTCTTGGTTCGACAACTACTTAGGGGCTTTGGCTTTGGTTCGTGTCTATGAGGGGTGCATTGAAAAGGGTCAAAAAGTTAAAATTATGAGTACAAAAGAAGAGCATGTAGTGCTTGACCTTATGTATCCTAATCCTATTGCACCTATTAAAACTTCTACCATTAACACAGGTGAAATTGGCATTGTCGTCACAGGGCAAAAAACCGTTGAGGGGCTTCAAGTAGGTGACACCCTCACCGATGCTAAAAATCCAACACAAGATTTCATTGATGGTTTTGAACCTGCTAAACCATTTGTTTTTGCAGGGCTTTACCCCATTGAAACTGATAAATTTGAAGATTTAAGAGATGCACTTAACAAGCTAAAACTCAATGACTCTTCCATCTCTTTTGAACCAGAGTCGTCAATGGCATTGGGTTCGGGTTTTAGAACAGGTTTCTTAGGTATGTTGCACATGGAGGTCATAAAAGAGCGTTTAGAGCGTGAATTCAATCTTGACCTCATTGCGTCTGCTCCTACGGTTGTCTATGAAGTATTACAAAATGATGGACAAAGAATAGAGATTCAAAACCCATTTGATTTACCTCCTGTGATGAAGATAGATACCATTTTTGAACCTTATATTAAAGCGACTATTTTAGTACCAAACGACTACTTAGGAAATGTGATTAAACTGCTTAATGACCGTCGTGGAATGCAGATTAAAATGGATTACATTAATGCTGAACGTGTGCTTTTAGAGTATGACATTCCCATGAACGAAATTGTCCTAGATTTTTATGATAAACTCAAAAGTACCACCAAAGGTTACGCAAGTTTTGACTATGAACCAATTGGTTTTAGACCAGGGGATTTGGTAAAACTTGACATTCGTGTGGCAGGTGAAGTGGTTGATGCTCTTTCTATCATTGTGCCACGTACCAGTGCTAGAACCA
>JALSHP010000210.1 GCA_026982175.1 Campylobacteraceae bacterium | reverse complement strand
AGCTCATCTTGTATCTCTACAAATACTTGATGAAGCGTTAGCATATTGACCGATAACACAGAAGAGAGTTCAAGTAAAAATGCTTTATAGTTCATGGTGACTATGGCTAAGATTTTATCTTCAATACTCTCTATCTCTTGATAAAATGCCATAGCATTTTCAAACTCTAATCTTGCCGTTTTTGTTTTAACCCCTTGTGGCTCAAAGCGTTGTCTGTTTTCTACAAAATAGCCTTTTAACAAGCCTTTAAACGCCTCTTCACTCTCTATCTTGTACTCCAACACTACTTTTTGGTTAATGCTCTCCCACAGCTCTTTGAGTTCATTGTAGTTTCCTGCTCTTATAGTTGTTTTATTTTTGACCTCATCATCACGCTTAACCTTACCACTTTGAAGTCCATGACCAAAGGCATCACTATATAAAGATTTTAGTATATCATAGCCATTTTCTCTAAAATTCAATCTTCTATCAACAAGCTTTAATTCACTGACATGGTCTAAAAAATCATCCTCTGTTATTTTATATGCTTCAAGAACTTTATCTATTAACTCATCACTCAATTTATCAGGTACTTCCATCTCATTAAGTGTGCCAGATTTCTCATTTATCTCTTCTACTAAAGAGCTTACAAAATCTTTTTCTGTAAAATCTACATAATAGTGCAAATCAAAAACCTCATCTTTGACCCTAGACATATATTCGTTTACAGGTAACCTAAGCCCACGCCCTACCTCTTGAAGCTTAGAAGTTACCGAACCACTTGAACGCAGTTTACAAATCTGAAATACATTAGGATTGTCCCAACCCTCACGAAGCGTCCATTTAGAGAAGATAAAACGCCGTACATTTTCCAAACTAAGTAGAGACTCTTTATCGTGCAATATCTCATTTATCTCTTTTTCTATTTTCTCATCTTTTTCACTGTTGTCTTTAGAAAAATATCCTCCATGAATAAGCGACAAATCTTTAAGCGATTTTTCTAAATAATCTTTATAAAACGGATGAGTCTCGCTTTTAAGTAGTTGTTCAATATGCCCTTTAGCAATGGCTTCAAACTTAGATTTAAGCGAACCTGCCAAGTTGTTACCATCACGATAGCCCTCAATGTCATCTATGAAAAAGAGTGTCAAAGGTTTGATTTTTACCTCGCGTGTCAACAACTCCCTTTCTAGTTCAAAATGCTTTTTGACAGCCCTTTGTATCATCTTATCTTGCAAAGAGTCATCATAAGAGTAGGGATTAATAGTAGCATTTTTAGAAAGTTCTAAACCATTAGAGAGTACCACTTTGGTTTTGTTCATGCTCTCTATGTTTAGCCCTTGCATCGCCTGATGTATTTTTGAAAGAGATGCTTTTGCTATGAGTTTATGCTTAGTTTTTTTACCATTCACATTTAACTCAAAACTAGCCTCTTTCCCATCAGTTGATTTGAGTGTTAATCCTATGCCTTTACCGTCTTCAAACTCCTCAACATGAGCCACCACCCCTTTGACAAGATTGTTATTAAAAGAATCTACAGCAGATAGTTTATAGAGAAGATTCTTAAAATCTCCATTAAAGGTTGCTCCATAACGTACAATGTATTGTGATTCAAATTTCTCTATGTTCTTCCAACTCTTATTTGCAGTAGAAAACTTATGTGGCTCATCGACTATGGTAAAAGGCTTCACAGAGGCAATAGCCCCAAAAGGAGTATTATACTTGTCAAAAAGGTTCACATCAAAGGCTTTACTCATGGTATCGGAGTTTATCATTCCTGCATTGATGATGAGTACATGAATGCTCTTTGTTCCAAAAGTGTTGGCTTGGACAAAGGCACTCACAGCTTGGGGCATATGCTCTTTTTTCTTTTTGTTACTCTTTTTACTCTCAACCACATAGCTTTTTATCTCCGATTTATACTCTTGTCTAAAATGCTCTTTGGTCGCCTTAGCTTTTAAGAAATTAACCGTACCTGCCTTAATGGAGAGTGTCGGTACAACCACAATAAACTTAGAAACGCCCAAGTGCTTCTGAAGTTCAAACATCATCTTAGTGTAAGTGTAGGTCTTTCCTGTTCCTGTTTCCATGGAGACATCTAAAATATTAGAACTCACCTTATAGTGTCTCTCTCCAAAGACAAAATTTTCTTGCAAGTCACGCATATTTTTCCCAAAGGTCATAGGGTCAAGCTCTATGTGAGGGTTAGAGACATTTGCCATAGCCTTGTCATCGTTTGGTATGGCATAAGCTGTTGAAAATGCGTTCAACACTGCATCTGTAGCCTCTAGCTGATGAGGTAAGTCTCTTTCAAATTTAAAGCCACCCATTAGTAACGCACCACCATCTCTAGCTCTATGCTCTTCTTGTTTTTATAGTTAGTCAAAGCTTCTTTGAGTTCTCGTTGGTGTTTGCTGTCAAAGTTATAGCCAAAAACAACCAATTTAGAAGGTTCAAACGCTTGGTCATTGTCTAACTTCTCAATAAATGCTTGTAGTGCTTCCATGCTAAAGCCATCATGCATAAAGTAGAGG
>JALSHP010000209.1 GCA_026982175.1 Campylobacteraceae bacterium | reverse complement strand
TTAAAAGCTCTAAATTATGTCGAGCATCAGCATCTTCTTTAATCTTTAAAGCTTTCTCATAGGCATCAATCGCTTCATCTAGCTTCTTTAGTTGGGCGTAACTGTTCCCCATATTGTAAAGCTTTTTAAAACTTAGCTTCTCACTCTTTACCTCACCATACTTAGCGAGTGCCTCTTTATAGTGTTTTTGATGGTAAAGGGCATCAGCCTCATTAAATCTTGCCTCATCACCCTCTAAGTTCTGATACAATTTTTCTGCTTCTTCATACGCTTTATTATCGTAGGCTTCTTGGGCTTTTTTCACCGTAAGAAAGTCAAACAGTGAAGCATTTGCCCCAAGCGTTACAAGCGTAATGATGATGAACTTCTTTATCATTTTTGACTCCTTTTAAATGCTAAATTGAGCGAAAAAAGTGCCACAAAGAGAAGAAAAATCGCCCCCATTAGTGGGTAATAAAAAAGCTCTTTTCTATCTTTAATGGTACTTATCTGCTCCTCTTTGGCTTTAAATTGGGCTTGAATGGTATCGACCAAATGGTAGATGTCCTCTTTTGCCAAAGCGTAGTTGAGGTATGCCCCACCTGTTTGCAAGGCAAGGCTTTTAATATTATCGGTTCTTTTTACCACCACAATGTCGCCATTTTTATCTTTTAAAATGCCTGTTTTCTCTTTAATCACGCCCCCTTTTCTTGTGCCAATGTTGTAGATGTAAACCACAATATTGTGGGCTTTGGCATAGGCAATCTCTTTATCAAAACTGCTTTGGTCACCCCCATCGGTAAAGAGGAGTAAAATCTTCTTTTTCTCTTCACCAAACATCTCATTGGCAGAGGAGAGTGTGGCTAAGATGTCCGTTCCTGCTAAAGAGAGGTACTCGGGTTTCATATTGTTACTTAAGAAGCGTAAAGTATTAAAATCTTCGGTCAAAGGCGAGATGAGAAAAGTTTGAGAACTAAAACCCATTAATGCCACTTTGGCATTTTTAAAACGTGTTAAAGCATCTAAAAACTTCTTCTTCGCTAAAGCAAAACGGGTGGGGTAAACATCGTTGGCAAACATCGACTTGGACATATCAATCCCCACAATGACATTGATGAAACTTGACTTTACTTTCACCTCTCCATTGTCAATTTGTGGACGTGCAAGTGCCACAATCACCAATGCCATAGAGAGTAACATTAGGCTACTCCTAAAGGTTTGCGAAAGCATTGTACTTTTAAGCTCAACCCTAGCACGTACTGCTTTAGAAAAAACACCTTTTAAAGCATCGCCTCTTTGACGGATTAGATACGCCATTGGTAGAAGCAGTAGCAGTAAGCACAAAAATTCACTGTTATTAAAACTCAACATCTCTACTCCTTATTGGCTACTAAAAAGTAGCTCACATAAAAGAGCAGTCCTAAGGCGAGAAGATATTGGAAAAAGTAGGTTTTTTTCACATATTTGTCTGCCTTAATCTCACTCTTTTCTAGCTTGTCTATGGTGGCATAAATCGCTTTGAGTTTCTCAACGCTGTCACCTTTAAAGTAGCGTCCTCCTGTGGCTTTGGAGATTTGACGCAGAGGTCTTGGGTCAAAATCTTGCCCCTCAACGCCCACACCTACTGTATAGACTTTAATGCCGTATTTTTTAGCTGTATTAATCGCCACATTCAGAGGAATGCTGTTGGCATTATCTACCCCATCGGTGAGCAAAATGGCAATTTTCTCTTTGGAAGTGGAGCTTTTAAAGAGGTTAGCACTTAAAAAAAGTGCTTCATTGAGTGCCGTTCTCTGTCGCCCTGCAATGCCCACATCAACGCGTGATAAGAGGCGTTTTATGCTCTTTTTATCGTAAGTTAATGGCACAGCCACATAGGCAAAGTCGGCAAAAATACTCAATGCCAACTTATCGTGCTGACGCTTGTCAATAAAATCATTGACAATCTCTTTGACAATGGCAAACTTATTGAGTCCTGGCATTTTCATCGAACCACTCGCATCTAAAATAAGCGAAATCTCATACCCTTTGTCATTTTTGACCACCACGGCATCTTCTCGAATGGGACTTGCCAATGCCACCACCAAACTCACTACGCTCAACACTTTTAACAGCGTTAAACCCCATTGACGCTTCTGTGCCACCTTTTGCAATAGCTTCATATTGGGAAAGTAGAAAGAGAGCCGTTGAGGTTTGCACCACTTCTCACAAACAAAAAAGAGTAGCAACAAAACAAAGGCAAGAGGGTACTCAAAGGTAAAATTCATCACGCCTTAACTCCTTCAATAAAACTTTTTATCTCTTTTTTTAAGCCCTCTTCTAAAGGGGGAACTTCTTTTTTATATTTATACCTCGCCAAATCTTGCTCTATTTGCTTAAACATCGCTTCATTTTTTTCATTGACAAAAGGGAGTGCATCTTCTAAAAAACCATAAACGACCTCTTTGGTATTGTCATAGTTTAGCCCCTCTAACCTTGCTTTGGCTAAGGCTTTGGGACTCACCTTTTTACGTCGTCGTCTTCGATTTTTAAACCGATACAAAGCAAAAGCCAAGAACAGAAGCGTCACAAGTG
>JALSHP010000208.1 GCA_026982175.1 Campylobacteraceae bacterium | reverse complement strand
GCTGTGTTACATTTCGGACAAATAATTTCATTCATTTTTATTCCTAGGTTACATCATTAGTAAAAAATTGGGAATGAGATAAACGTAAGTATGATGTGTCAAATCATTATTTCCCTATTTTTCAACAAGTCTAACACACATTTCAAATAATATTCAAGCTTTTAAACCTCTTTAGACTTATAAAAACAAAAAACATTAATGTTAAGAGAAAAATCAAACTAAAAAAGTTTAAATATATTAAAAAACTCCAATAACATGCACTTTAAAATCACTTCTCACCACAAATACCACACAACTACTTTATACGATTACCGTATCAAAACTATTAGGAATATACTTATGAAACTTTTAACCACAACATTTTTACTTACTTCACTAACTGTCGCAACTTTTGCTAATAACCCTGCTAATTTCAATACCAAAAAAGAAAAAGTTCTTACAAAAATTTCAACACGTATCACAAAAATAGAAAATCGTAAAAGCTGTTTTCAAAATGCTACTTCTTTAGAAACTATGCAATCTTGTAGAGTTGAAAAAAACAAAAATAAACCCTTTAAACTTAAAGAAAATATGACTTTTGAACAAAAAAAGAGTAAAATATTACATAGAATTACAAAACGTCTTTCAAAAATAAATAAACGAAAGTCATGTGTTGAGAATGCCTTAGACAATAAGGCATTAAAAGCATGTAAGCCACAAAAAAAAGTTAAACACTAAAAACTTTGTAGCCAAAGAGTTTTATATTTTGGCTACGCAATCCCATACAACTTCAACAAACTCTCAACTTTAGGTTCACGCCCTAGCCATTGTTTGTAGAGGCTTGACATATCTTCTGAACCCCCTTTGTTTAGGACGTATTTTAAGTAGCCATCGGCTTTTTCTTGGTTAAAGCCACTCTGTTCATCTAAACATTCATAAAAAGCATCGGCACTTAGCACTTCTGCCCATTTGTAAGAGTAGTACCCAGCAGCGTAGCCACCTGCGAAGATGTGGGCGAAACCATTTTGAAACTTGTTGTAACTTGGCACTTTTAAAAGGGCTGTTGTTTCTCGAATGCCATCTATGAGAGCTTGAACTTCTTCACCTTGGTAGAGCTTTTTATGGAGATTAAAATCAAAAAGAGACAACTCCACTTGACGGACAATTCCTAAAGCTGACTGATAATTTTTGGTCTCTTTAATTTTGTCTAAAAGCTCATCGCTCATCAACTCCCCTGTTTCATGATGAAATGCAAAACGTTTTAAGATGGGTTTTTCGTAAGCAAAAGCTTCTAAAAACTGTGAAGGGAACTCTACCACGTCCCACGCAACACCATTGATGCCTGAAACCGAACGCTCTTCACAAGTACCAAAGAGGTGGTGAATGCCGTGACCCATTTCGTGAAATAGCGTTACCACATCGTCATGACGCAATAGGCTTGGGTTCTCTTCTGTTGAGGGTGAGAAGTTACAGACAATGAACGCTGTTGCCAAATGTTTTTCGCCTTTGGCATCGACATAGTGCGTTTCCCAATCGTGCATCCACGCACCTCCTCGTTTGCTCTCTCGTGCTTCAAGGTCAAAGTAAATTCTACCTGACAATGCCCCCTCTTTGTAGATGTCAAAAGGTTTTACTTTTTCATTCCATGTGGTGGCTGTTGAGGGTTTAAACTCAACATTAAAGAGTTCAGAAACCACATCAAGTAAGCCTCTAAGCACTTTAGATTGTTCAAAATAGGGCTTAGTCATACTCTCGTCAAAATTAAATTTCTCTTTTTTGAGCTTTTCAGCGTAGTATGCCACATCATAACCTTGCAAATCTTCAATGCCATCGGTACGCAAGGCAAAAGCTTTTAACTCGGCTAACTCCTCTTTGGCTTGTGGCAAGGCTTTTTGCCCTAACTCCTCTAAAAACTTTGTTACCTCATCGGTAGAACTTGCATCTTTGGTTGCTAAAGAGTAAGCTGAAAAACTCTCAAAGCCTAAGAGTTTGGCTTTTTTCTGACGCAAGGCTAAAAGCTCATCTATCACTTCAGCATTTTCAGGGCTTCTTGATGCATAGGCTTTAGCAATCTCTTCACGACGTTCACGAGAAGTTCCATAGGTCATGTAGGCTAAGTAAGAAGGGATTTGTAGCGTAAATTTATAAACCGTTTTTCCCTCTACTTCTGTTTTTGCCAATGCCAAATCAGAAGCTGGAATTTCGGCTACCTCTTTTTCATCTTCAATTATCATCTCAAAAGCATTGGTTGCATTGAGGAGATTTTGCGAAAAATTATTTCCCAGTTCAGAGAGTTTTAAATCTATGGCTTCAAGCTCTTTTTTCTCCTCCAAAGAAAGTTCAGCCCCCGAAAGTACGAAGTCCCGAATGTCATGTTCTAAAACACGTTTTTGCTCTGCATTGTTAGATTTTACACTTTTTATCTTTTTAAACAAAGCTTCATTTTGAGAGACAGTAGAGCTAAACTTTGAGAGATGAGGTAAAGAGGCTTCATAAGCTTTTTGGGTTGATTCAGAGTTTTCTACTGAATTTAAATGAGAAAGTGGTGTAAAGAAATTTCCAAGTTCTTCATCTAAATCTTGCATC
>JALSHP010000207.1 GCA_026982175.1 Campylobacteraceae bacterium | reverse complement strand
GTGAAGTGTTACAAAGGCGTTAGAATTCCAAAAGATGAAAATTCTGCTTACACCAAACAGGTATCTTGGGTGGCAAAAGATACTTTTCTTCTACAACAAGTAGAGTATTATGACCGTAAATCTGAATTGCTTAAAACAGCAACATTTTCAGACTACAAACAGATAGATGGGGTTTGGAGAGTAGGAAAAATTGAGATGAAAAACCATCAAAATGATAAATCAACGCTTTTAATTTGGAAAGAGCAGAAGATTAAAGCAGGGCTTACGGCTAAAGAGTTTAACAAGCGTATGTTGAAACGGTAGGGTGTCAATTTATTGCACCAAAGATACAGATAACAAATAACATGGTGCATTAAAATGCACCCTACAGGAATAACCATGAATAAAATAATATTATCTATCATCTGCTCTTCTGCTCTTTTTGCAGAGGGCATTGAATACAAAGGAAGCATAGGTATTGAAAGCTCCTACATCGACCATAACATAGCAGGAAAACGAGACAAGCAAACAGCCTTGCGTGGGGAATTTGAAGTTAAAGAAAAAACAAAAATGGGGCAAGTGGTTTTACGTGCTAACGCCATTGTTGATGCCAAAGATAAAAATCGCCGTTATGTTAATCTAAGTGATTTTTACTATAAATATGACTTTGACAATTCTGATGTACTCATAGGACGAAATACGCGTTTTTGGGGGGCAATGGAATTTTATAACCATACAGACGCATTTAACACCAAAGATTGGCGAGATAATCCGTTTGATTATGATGCAAAATTAGGCTCTAACAACATCGCCTATACAGAATATTTTGAAAACTCTGAACTAGCACTCATCGCTAAGATTGGGCAAGAGGGGCAGAGGGTACAAGAGGCTCAATCGGTCAATAACTTTATGCCTTCAATTTATAGTGACAGCTTGGTCACGCAAAAAAACAAAAATCGACCCACGGTTTATGTTAAATACACAGGTTCAGCCGAGGAGTCGCAGTTTGATTATGCTCTAATTTATCAAAATGGGTACGATGAACAACGCTACTTAGCCCCTAAGGGAGCTTCGCTTCATCAAAATGCCTATTTGGTAAACAAAGTGATGGGCTATGCTACTTTAGTCAGTGGCGAGACGATTTACAAAACAGAGTTAGCCTACACCAAAAGTGATGATGACAAAGTCTCTGATTATGCTCAATATTCTGTGGGTGTTGAACACACACTTTATGGGGTATGGGGTAAATCAGACTTAGGATTGTTAGCAGAGTATTATAGGTATGATGCCCAAGATAGCAGTAAGCTAGGAGCTAAAGATTTTGGAAACTTGTTTCAAAATGACTTAACCCTTGGGTTTAGATTAAGCGTTAATGATAGTTCTGATTCAGATGTGTTAGGAGGAGTCTCCCTTGACCAAGATAACCAAGAGAAGTTGATGTTTGTGGAGTATAACACACGGCTTTTAGAGAAGTATAAACTAGGCGTTTCGTACCAACATTTAGAGCCTAAAAGTGGGTCAATATTTCAGAAGTTAGATTCAGCCAAAGTTGAAGTGGCGTATCATTTTTAGCGTAGGGGGCGATTGCCATCGCAGCAATAATTGGAATAAAAAAATTGGAAAAAAACAGGAGAAAAAATGCAAAATTACATAAAGTTTCTACAAAAGTTTAAATGGTTGGTGGTGCTAGGTGTGCCACTTTTGGTGCTACTCTTAGCAAGTAGCCTTAAAAACGCCCAAATGGACGGAAGTTATCGTATTTGGTTTGGAGAAGATTCAAAAATTTTAACCGATTACGATAATTTCCGTAAAACCTTTGGAAACGATGATGGTGTGGTCATTGTCCTCAAAGATGAAAAGGGGATTTTTAATCCAAAAGCATTGGGGAGTATTAAGCGTATTACCGATGAGCTTTGGAAAACGAAATATATCGCAAGAGTTGACTCCATTACGAACTATCAATATGTTCATGCGAACCTTGAAGATGCAGAAGATATTATTGTTGAGGATTTTATTAAAAATATTGACAAAGCAAGTCCAGAGTATTTGGCAACACGTAAAGCCATCGCCACAGGTGACCCTTTGATTGCTGAATCGTTCATCTCCGTGGACGGAACAAGCACCATGATTTCGGCACGGCTTACGCCTAAAGTAAATGATGGAGAAGATAAAAGTTTGGAGATTATGGGCTATGTTGAAGCCATTTTAGCCAAAGAGAGAAACGCGACAGGCTATAAATATTGGGTCAATGGAGGTCCTGCACTTAACAAAGCCTTTACCGTCATTGGAACGTCTGATGCGATGACTTTTACGCCGTTGGTACTTTTGGCTTCTATTTTGTTACTGCTCTTTTTATTTCGTCGGGTATCGGGAGCGTTAATCCCTATTGGCGTGGTAGTTTTAACCTTTTTAACAGTCTTGTCAGTACAGATACTTTTGGGCTATAAACTCAACAACTTTACAGCCAACTTACCTGTTTTTGTGGTTGCCATTGGGATTGCTGATGCTGTGCATATCTACTCCATATGGCTAACCTATAAAAAAGAGGGTGTTCAAAATGAAGAGGCTGTTTATCAGAGTTTACAGAAGAACT
>JALSHP010000206.1 GCA_026982175.1 Campylobacteraceae bacterium | reverse complement strand
ATATTAGACTTCTTGCAAAACTCATGAATTGAGCATATTGTTTAGTGTATATTAGATTTTATTCTGTTTCTTTGATGGACTAGCCTTAGCTAATTCAAAAAGATACAGGATGAAAGATGATGTACAATAAATAATAGGCTCTTTCATTGAGTTTTGCAAGAAGTCTATTGGCATAGTATCAAAAAATTCCAAATATATTAGATACAATACTTAACAAAATAGAATGCGTTAAATCAACTAGGAAACATTGATGAATAAACAACAATTAGCTGCTAAAATATGGGAGTCTGCAAATCAAATGCGTTCCAAAATTGAAGCAAATGAATATAAAGATTACATTTTAGGTTTTATTTTTTACAAATACCTTTGCGACAAAGAAGAGGCATTTGCAAAGAAAGAGGGCTTTACCCAAGAGGAGATAAAAAGTCTCTCTGAATCAGATGCTGAAACCGTAAAGTATTTTAAAGAAAATTTGGGTTACTTTATTGCTTATGAAAATCTTTTTTCTACTTGGATTTCTCTTGCTAAAGATTTTGATGTCTCCAATGTTAGAGATGCTTTGTCAGCTTTTAGCCGTTTAATTAGTCCTCAACACAAAAAACTTTTTGAGGGTATTTTTTATACTTTAGAGACAGGACTTAGTAAACTGGGTGAAAACTCAGCCTCGCAAACAAAAGCGATTGGCTCTCTTATTGCTCTTATTAAAGAGATTCCCATGCGTTCGGAACAAGACTATGATGTGTTGGGGTTTATTTATGAATATCTCATTGGTATGTTTGCAGCCACAGCAGGGAAAAAAGCAGGAGAGTTTTATACTCCTCATGAAGTCTCTGTACTCATGTCCGAGATAGTAGCCCATGCACTCAAAGATAGAAAAGAGATACAAATTTACGACCCTACAAGTGGTTCTGGCTCATTGCTTATTAACATTGGTAACAGTGTGGCAAAACATCTTAATGAGCGTAACAACATCAAGTACTATGCCCAAGAGTTAAAGAAAAATACCTACAACCTTACGCGTATGAACCTTATTATGCGTGGAATTTTACCCAATAATATCTACACAAGAAACGGCGACACACTAGAAGAAGATTGGCCCTACTTTGAAGAAAACGACCCTGTGGGAACATACGACCGACTCTACATTGACGCTGTGGTTTCCAACCCTCCCTATTCTCAACAGTGGGATTCGCAAAACAAAGAGTCCGACCCACGTTATGCACGTTTTGGACTGGCTCCCAAAACCAAGGCTGATTATGCTTTTTTGTTGCATGATTTGTACCATTTAAAACCCGATGGCATCATGACCATTGTGCTACCTCATGGGGTCTTGTTCCGTGGTGGTGAAGAGGGGAAGATACGTAAAAATCTCATTGAACACAATCACATTGAGTCCATCATAGGATTACCTGCTAACATTTTCTTTGGAACGGGTATTCCGACCATTGTTATTGTGTTGCGACAAAAACGTGACAATACCGACGTGCTGATTGTCGATGCCTCAAAAGGTTTTGAGAAAGTGGGCAAGAACAACAAACTAAGAGCTTCGGACATTAAAAAAATAGCCGATACAGTCATACAGAGAAAAGCCTTAGTCAAATATTCTAAAGTAGTTAGCCGTGATGAGATACGAAAAAATGACTATAACCTAAACATTCCTAGATATGTAGACAGTTCAGTAGAAGAGGAGAGTTTTGACATATATGCCACCATGTTTGGGGGCATTCCAAAGAGTGAAATGAGTTTACTTGATGTCTATTGGGAAGTGTTCCCCTCCTTAAGCACAGCACTTTTTAAAGACGCAACAAGTGCGTACACCGAGTTAAAAACTGACAATGTTAAACAAACCATCATGGAACATAAAGAGATTAAAGCATTTCTGCATCATTTTCATGCCTCTTTTAGTGACTTTGAAGCCTTTTTGAAAAGTGAGTTTTTAGAGCAACTCATGAGCCTAAACATCTCCAAAGAGGAGCTACTTTTAAGTGACGACATTTTTAAACGGCTTGAAAGTATGCCTATTATTGATAAGTATGAAGCCTATCAAATACTCTTTGACCATTGGGTAGCCATAGCACAAGATTTGGAAAGCATACAGTCAGAAGGATTTGAAGCCACCAAGCAGGTCAATGCTAACATGGTTCTCAAAAAGAAAAAAGGCAAAGATGTTGAGGTGCAAGAGGGTTGGGTAGGTCACATTATGCCTTTTGAGCTAGTTCAAAAGAGCTACTTCAACGATGAGCTAAAAGCTTTAAGTGTAAAAGAAGAACGACTGGAACATAGTTTGTCCAAAAAAGAGCAAAAAGTTCTTAGACAAGAGATAAAAGAAGCCTTTGAAGCACTTCATTTAAAAACCAAAGAGTGCATAGAGAACTTAGAAGAGGAAGAGGTGTATGAACTGCTGAAACTAAAATGGATAAGCCCACTCTTAGAAGAGCTAAAGCAACTACCCCTACGCATCATAGAGAAACTAAGTTCTAAGCTTGAAGCATTGTCAAAGAAGTACGAGACCACATTAACAGATGTTGAAGAGGAGATAAAAAGTACCCAAAAAGAGTTGGCTTCTATGTTAGAGGAGCTAGAGGGAAA
>JALSHP010000205.1 GCA_026982175.1 Campylobacteraceae bacterium | reverse complement strand
GTGAGGTATCCTGCTTTTTCTGCTTTCATAAAAAAAAGAAGAACAAAAGTAGCACCTAAAATGGTAATGGGAAAAATGACAATGAGAAAAACAAACATAATGCCCACAATATACTGTTCATGTTCCATTAAGACCATAAAGAGTGAACTAAGGGTTAAGCTCTGTTGTAGCCCTTGAACATCGATGCTAATGATGGTGAATTCAAAGGCAATAAAAAGTGAAATCATCGCTGTAATAACCAAGGCAAGGGTTTTGTTAATCATGTTGTCATCACGTCGATAGAGAATTACTTCACATTTAGAACAGTAGGCTTTTGTTTTGTCTTTGAGTGAAATTTTTTCATGTAATGTATGACATTTCTTACAGATGATAAACTTATCTAACTCATGTTCTTTAATCATGGATAGATTATAGCATAAAAATATGTTATGATTTTACATGAAAAAAATAGCCATAAGATTTTCCATAGATGAACATGACGATGTCAAATCTATTGCCCAACACTTGCAACGTTTTATTGTGGAAGATGACTATAAGACCTCTTCTATTGCCCAAAAGATTATTGCCAATGAGCGTATTGTTTTGGACGTTGGCATGGAAGATAACATGCCAGATTTTGAAGCGTTGGCTGAAGTGTTTGATGAAGATGAAATAGAGTATGAACTTTATAAAGCAGTTAATGGTGATTGGGATAAGTGTGAACTAGACGATTTAGAGTTAAGTCGTGTACCTGAATGGATTAATATACTTGTTGGATTAAATATTATTTGGTATGGCGTGATGACATTTTGGCAAATCTTTTACATTTATGATTGGTACAGCGAAAAATATGAATGGGGTGGCATTGTCTCAACGATTGGCTCATTGATTGCCACTGTAATCCCAATCTATGGCTCATTGGTCGCCTACTGGTCAGCAACAGAACTCTCTGATTGGGGAACCTATGAAGCTCTGTTTGCCTTTTTTGGCTATTATCTTCCGTTGCTCCTTTTTATTATTTGGCTTATTTTTTATGTGGCTTGGGAAGTTGCCAAAGCTTTTTGGGGCGATAGATGGTATCGGTTCTGGTATTCGGAGTTTAATTAATCCGATTTATGCTATATTCCCCTCAATAAAAAGTCTCTAGGAGAGAAAAATGCACGAAGAGTTAGTAGGTTGGTTAGAGTGGTTAGGCATGGACGATGTAAATCTTGTTAAACTAAAGGGTGATGCGAGTTCTAGGTCTTATTATCGGATTGAAAATCAAAGTAAAAAACTCATTGTTATGGATGCATCAGTAGAGAAAGCATCGGTACCTATCTTCATAGGCGTTGGGTGGCGATTGATGGACGCGAAAGTACGTATTCCAACCATTCGAGCTTATGAATTGCATAAAGGGTTTATTTTGCTTGAAGATGTAGGCTTAACGCATCTTTATGACAAATGTTCCTCCCTTAACTACGACAAAGCCATTAAAACTTTGGTGCAGATGCAAGAGACCCCTCATCAAGGCTTAGAACTTTATGACCAAGCTTTTTTAATGGATGAGATGAATCTTATGTTAGAGTGGTATCTAAAAAAGCATTTAGAAAAAAAAGTAGAGTGTGTGGAAGCTAAAATGCTTTTAGAAAGTTTTATGTTAATTAGCAAAGAGGTGCTTTCTCAACCCCAAGAGATTTTTGTGCATCGAGATTATCACTCTAAAAACTTGATGATGGATGAAAACGATGAAATAGTCGTCATTGATTTTCAAGATGCTAAATCAGGGGCGTTGAGCTATGATTTAGTCTCTTTGGTTTATGATGCTTATGTGGTACTAGACAAAAGAGAGCGAAATCGACTCATAAAACTTTTTAAAGAGCTAAAAGGCATAGAGGTAGAGGACGAGACGTTTATGCGATGGGTAGAGTTTACTGCACTTCAACGGCATATTAAAATCTTAGGTATCTTTGCAAGGTTAAGTATTCGTGATGGGAAAAATGCCTACTTAGACCACATCCCTTTAGTGTTACAATATGTGCTAGACATTGCTTCTAAGTATGAAGAGCTTCAAGGCTTGGTAGCCCTTTTAAGTGTTGATGAGGTGGACTCTTTGGGGTTTAGTTTTTAATGCACCTTAAAGATTTAAGCTTTGAACAGCACTATCTAAAATTAGCACCAGAGTTTTACGACTTTACGACCCCAACACCTTTAGAGAAGCCTTATCTCATAAGCTTTAATAAAGAGGTGGCTAAACTCATAGGGCTAGAGAAAGAGAGTGGGAAGGACTCTTTGTTAGTAGAACTTTTAAATGGTACATTTATTCCTAAAGATATTAAGCCTTTTTCTATGTGTTACGCAGGTCATCAGTTTGGAAATTATGCTTCACGTTTGGGAGATGGACGGGCGATTAACTATGGAAGCATTAAGAGATGGCACTTGCAGAGCAAAGGGAGTGGGGAGACGCTCTATTCACGTTCAGCCGATGGGCGTTCTGCTTTGTCTTCAAGTATTCGTGAGTATCTCATGAGTGAAGCGATGCACCATTTGGGTGTGCCGACTACTCGTGCTTTGGGTATCATGGGTTCAAAAACAAAACTTTTACGCAATGGCATAGAGCATGGGGCAATTGTGATGCGAATGTCACCCTCT
>JALSHP010000204.1 GCA_026982175.1 Campylobacteraceae bacterium | reverse complement strand
CTCCATCTTGATCATCATAGGCAGTGACTCCTGGCTCAACATACGCTTCACCTAATTGAAGATGTACTGTTTGATTTCCTTTTAACTTAATGGTAGGCAGTGACTTTACAGGGGTTTTAAAGATTTTTCTTCTGCGTTGTTTCTCTTCTTGCTTGGGTATGAGAGAAGGTACTATTATCGGAGGTACTATTGATGGATGCATTTCTTTAATGATAGGTTCTTGAGTATTAGGTATTTTTTGAGCGTTAGGTAGGCTATTGTTTTGCATGGTTACAATGTTATCAAGTCGTCCACGACCCCTTAAGACAAAGCTCTTAACAGAATGAATTTGTACACGATTATCAAAATAGCTAATATCTTCTTGTAGATTACGTGTCACTTTTTGCCATGTACCATTTTTGGAACGTCTACCTAATCCATACTGCATATGACTCTTTCCCTCTCCTGACGTATAGACAAGGTAGTGCTGTCCTCTATTGGTCTCTAAGGCTACAATAATGACAAAATCTTCTGAAAATTGCATTTCCCATGAAATCCAATACTCTATTTTTGATTGTTTTTTCATCTTGAGTTCATAAGCAAAGTTATGCCTTTTAGCCAAAAAATCCATAACACGACTCTGCTTTTGCTTATCAAATGTATTAACAATACTATTTCTGGTGTTTATTAAGTTCCATCTCGAAATTTGTTGGTCTTCAGCATCTTCATGAACAGTCCGAGCAGACAATAGTAGTGTTGATAAAAGTATTAATATATATCTAATAAAAATCATTTAATATTATATCACAACTTTTAAAAACATTACAATTTGACATATTTCTATCTTAATTAAAAAAAATCCACTACAATAGCAGTAATAATATTTTTTCAAAGGATTTAACGTATGGATGCGAACAAACAAAAAGCTTTAGACATGGCGATGAAACAGATTGACAAAAATTTTGGTAAAGGGACAATTGTACGTTTAGGCGATAAAGATATTGAGCCTATTGCTTCTATTAGTACTGGTTCACTGGGGCTGGATATGGCACTGGGGATTGGGGGTGTACCAGAAGGTAGAGTCATCGAGATTTATGGACCTGAAAGTTCAGGGAAAACGACTCTAGCACTACAAATTACCGCTTCAGCTCAAGCAGACGATAAAGTATGTGCTTTTATAGATGCTGAACACGCACTTGATGTCCTTTATGCTAAAAACTTAGGCGTTGATGTTGAAAACCTTTTGGTTTCACAACCTGACTTTGGAGAACAAGCCCTTGATGTTCTTGAAACTTTAGCCCGTTCTGGAGCTGTTGACTTAATTGTAGTCGATTCCGTCGCAGCACTTACCCCAAAAGCAGAGATAGAGGGTGAAATGGGTGACATGCAAGTGGGACTTCAAGCACGTCTTATGTCCAAAGCACTTAGAAAATTGACAGCTGTTTTACACAAAACAAACACAACTGTTATTTTTATTAACCAACTGCGTATGAAGATTGGAATGATGGGTTATGGCTCACCAGAGACTACCACAGGAGGGAATGCCCTTAAGTTTTATGCGTCCGTTAGGATTGATGTAAGAAGAATTGCCACACTCAAACAAGGTGAAGCACAAATTGGTAACCGTGTCAAAGCAAAAGTTATCAAGAACAAAGTTGCTCCACCATTTAGACAAGCAGAATTTGACATTATGTTTGGTGAGGGAATTTCTAAAGAGGGTGAATTGGTTGACTATGGGGTAAAACTAGATATTGTCGATAAATCAGGTGCTTGGTTCTCCTATGGCTCAATGAAACTCGGACAAGGTAAAGAGAATGTCAAAGCCAAGTTTAAAGAAGACCATAAACTACGTGATGAGATTGAGGCTAAAATCAAAGAGGCTTTGGGTATTACTAGCATGTTAACCATGGATACTAAAGAGATTAAAGATAGTGATGATGAGGATAAGTAACTATATGTTAAAATCCCATTAATATTTTACTATAAGGTAGACCATGATTTTTATTGATGATGTTAGAGCGAATGAAGTAATGGACAGTAGAGGTAACCCTACCGTTCAAGCAACGGTAAGTTTAAGTGATGGAACAGTCGCTTCTGCCATTGTTCCTAGTGGAGCAAGTACAGGAAAAAGAGAAGCCTTAGAGTTACGTGACGGTGGTGACCGTTACATGGGTAAAGGAGTTCTTAAAGCATGTGAAAATGTCAATGAGAAAATCTCTGAAGTCCTACTTGGACTCTCTCCTTACAACCAAGCAGAAGTAGATTTAACCATGAAGACACTTGATGGAACAGAGAACTATGGAGAGCTTGGAGCAAATGCTGTGCTTGGTGTCTCTATGGCAGTAGCACGGGCAGCCGCTAAGTCGATGAACATGCCTCTTTATCGTTACTTAGGTGGAGCTAATGGCGTAACCTTACCTGTTCCTATGTTTAACATCATCAACGGTGGTGAACATGCTAACAACTCGGTAGATTTTCAAGAGTATATGATTGTCCCACATGGGTTTGACACCTTTTCAAGAGGACTTCAAGCCGTAGCAGAAATCTATCAACACCTTAAAAAAATCATTGATGGTATGGGTGAGAGTACCGCTGTGGGTGATGAGGGTGGATTTGCACCTAACTTAAAAAGCAATGAAGAGCCTATTCAAGTAATCATTCAGGCAATTGAAGCTGCTGGATACAAAGTGGGTGAAGAGATTGGCTTAGCTCTTGATGTTGCAGCATCAGAGCTTACCAATGATGAGGGGCTTTATGTTTTAAAATCTGAAAACAGAGAGCTAACATCAACTGAAATGGTCGCTTACTACGCTGACTTATGTGCTAAATACCCTATTGTCTCTATTGAAGATGGCTTAGATGAAGAAGATTGGGAGGGTTGGAAAACGCTTACTGATGAGTTGGCTGATAAAACACAACTTGTTGGAGATGACCTCTTTGTCACCAATGTTTCAATTTTGGCTGAAGGGATTGAAAAAAATATTGCCAATTCAATTTTGATTAAACCAAACCAAATTGGTACTGTTTCAGAAACCATGCAGACCATTCGATTGGCACAAAGAAATGGCTACACTTGTGTAATGTCTCACCGTTCTGGTGAGAGTGAAGACACTTTCATTGCAGACTTTGCCGTTGCCATGAATACAGGTCAAATTAAAACAGGTTCAACTGCTAGAAGTGATAGAATTGCTAAATATAACCGTCTTTTAGAAATAGAAAGAGAACTTGGACAGTTTGAATATTTGGGAACTTCTATTTTTAACTAGATGAAATTTTCAGTTCAAGAAGATATTGCACCTTTTATTGAAAAGCTTGAGAGGCTCATTGGTCTCTCTTTTAAGGTATTTCTTTTAACGGCCATCATTGTCATGGTATTGGGTATCTATATTGCAACACTACTTTTTGGCGACCACTCATTACGGGTTTTAGAAGACTTACGACATAAAGAAGTTCAACTAAACAAAGATATAGAGGTACTCAAACATCAAAATGCTAAAATGCATAAAGAGTACCTTGAATGGGTAGATGCACATTAAGCTTTACTGTTTCACTAATTTCTTAATAACAATCATAGAAATAATCACTTCTAATAAACTTGCCAAAATAACGGCATAATATTCAAACTCTACAATACTACTACTCTCATAAGCGATGGTCGCAACGGCTATCATGAGTGTTAATGGCATCGAGAGTGCAAATGCAATTAAAAGTACTTGTCGTTTATTGGTAATAAATGACAAAATAAATGCAGCAACGATACGAATAGCAAACATCGAAAATAGTAAGATAATGGTTATCTCTAATACTTCTACTATAAAAATATTTTTCAAATCAAATGATGCCCCAACATAGACAAAAAATATGGGAACTAAAAAACCAAATCCAAAAGAGGCGATTTTTTCTTCAAGCTCTTGATGATGATGAAAAAAAGTCGCAATAAAAACCCCTGCAATAAATGAACCAAATGCTACCTCAAGATGAAGCTTCAACATAATAGAAATCATAATAAAAAAGATACCCATCGCAAGACGTACATCTTGATATTTTCCATCAGAGACATTGTTGTTTGGCATTAAGATTGTTTTTAATTCAGGGTGCCACCAAAAAAGTGTTTTAAAGATTAGATAAAGAATCCAAATAGCCAATAAAAACACCAAAAGCAGTCCAATTTTTGAAAAGAGTTCATGCAGTCCTGACACATTAGAAGAGGCTTCAAAAATGGTAAGGGCGATAATGCTTAACACCTCTCCTATTGTTCCTATCAAAAAAGACAATTTAATCCAACGTGCCTCTTTTCCATACTCTTTGGAGAGGGTTGCTAAGATGCCTATAGAGATGAGTGGTAAAATCATAATAAGTACAGGATTTAGATTGAATGTAAAACCAAAAAGAAGGGCTAACCCCCACATAATCATTAAAAAGTAAATCGATTGGACAATATAGGCTTTGGGCATTTTAAAAATACTTTTAATGTTCACTTCAAGTCCTGCAAGAAACATTAAGTATAAAAAACCAACATGAGCAATGAGGAAAAATATGTTGTTCGTAGTATCAATAATCCCTAGAATAGCTAAAATTGAACCTAAAACAATCTCAATGGGTGCAGTAGGAAGCCCTATAAGACGTGAAAAATGGGGAGAGAGTACTAGAATAAGCGATATTGCTAAAATAACCCCAATAATTCCATCATTCATGGCAAGTTGTTGCTACTCCATATCCCAATCGTTCTAACATTTTTTTATCTTTTTGAGGTGCGTCACCAACTGTGGTCAAATAGTTACCAATAACCATGGCATTCGCTCCTGCTTCAAACATTAATTCTTCAGAACCATCAAACAATAACTCTCTACCTCCTGCTACCATCAAGAGTTTATCGTCTCCTAAAAGTTTTCTAGCTCTTTGCACAATAATTACTGCTTCATCTTGAGAGATATTACGCGTTTTAATAGGTAGTGCTTTATTAGGATGATAAAAATTTAAAGGTGTTGACTCAGGATTTAAAGAGGCAATGGCATTAAGTAAAGAAGTTCTATCTTCAGCACTTTCACCCATACCAAAGATACCTCCTGAACAGAGCTGTAAGCCTACTGATTTAGCATTTTGACAAGTCTCATAACGCTCCGACCAATTATGTGTGGTACAGATACTAGGATAATAGGCTTCAGAGGTTTCCAAGTTATGGTTATAACTATCAATCCCATGCTCTTTTAAGTAACGTAGTTGCTCAACTGAAGCCGTTCCATTACAAGCGATTAAATTCAAGTTTTCAACTTCAGCTTTAATCGCCTGTGCAGTACGTGCGACAAAGTCAACTTTTTTATCATCTAAGCCTTTCCCTGCCGTGACCAAACAGTAACCCAATGCCCCATAAGACTTTGCTTTTTTTGCCTCTTGAACAATGGTATCTATGGATTTATAGTTATAGCGTTCAATATCCGCATGATAACGCACACTTTGCGTACAGAATTTACAATCTTCGTTACAGGTACCTGACAAAATATTATTGATGGCACATAAAAATATCTCTTTTTTCATATTCGCATTATTCCGAATTTAAAAGAAGAGGTTGCTGAAAAATATTTTATAAAAGTTTATACTGTATAATGTTAAAAACGTAAACAAAGGATACCTGTGACTACGGTACAAAAAATAGTTCTCTTTTTAATCATTATTATTACCCCATCACTCTATCTACTTTTAAACTCATCAGATATAGAAAAAAAAGAAAAAGCGATGAGTCTTAAACCAGTTGAAATAAAACCCATTAAAATTCCTGCCATAGAGATAGAGAAAAAAGCCCAAAGACCAGAAGACCTTTTATCCCAACTTAAAGTAGCCACACGTGAGTCTAAAGTAGGTATTACAAAAGATAAAGAGGAGGTCTCCAAACTCATTTTAAACGCCTTAAAAGAGAGGGTTATAAAGCAAGAGATTCAAAGAGTAGAGACAATTTCAATCGTTGAACCCACTCAAAAAGAGAAAAAAAGCGAGCCAAAATTAGTTCGTAAAAAGAAGATAGAGAAAAAAAGAGTGACTAAAAAAAGAATTACTAAAAAGAGAGTGACTAAAAATAAACATGTTCCTAAACGAGCAAAAGTTATGAAGAGAAAAAAAGTTGTCAAGAAAATAAAGCTTGCCCAAAAAAGAAAGAGTATTAAAAAAAGAAAAGTTCTTCAAAAACATAAAAGTATCAAAAGAGAAAAAGTTGCCTCAAAAACAAAAGTATCTCACACAAACAAAAAAGTTCTTAACACAAAAGTTCACACTCCCCTAGCTAAAACATTTATCCCTAAAAACCAGAGACACAAACTTAGCAGAGCAGAAGAAGTTGCTTTATATGAGCGTCAACATGCCTCATCCTTAGAAGTAGTAGGTGTCTCTAAACCTTTTGAGATTAAAGAGAAATTAGGCACACCTGATGCACAATATTTTGAACCAATTAAAGTGAGAAAAGAGAATCATCAGAATGCTCCTTTAAAATTTGTCAAAAAACTAGGTGTTGTTGCGGTATCCAATAAATATGAGACACACTTTGCTGTTCCAGCTAAAAAAGAACTTGCCAAAGAGGGTATTGTGAGCATCCCAACAGCCACGGTTGAGACAGAAGAGCTAAAAAAATTAAAATTTGTAAAACCCTTAGAGGTCATAGAGGTCTCTAAAGAGTTTGAAACCATTGAGGCAGATAAATATCTTCATTAATATATTGTCAGTCCTAAAGCTCTCCAACGACTAATCCCATCACGATAATAGAGTAACTTCTCACTCGGGTAGCCAAGCTCTAAAAGTTTTTTAATAGCAGAAGAGGCATCATTGCTTAGAGCAGATGTTCCAAAAATAAGCAATGATTGTGCGTTTTTAAATGACCATGTATTGTTTCTTTTTTTTGCCCCTAATAGTGCCAAAACCTCTTTTTGATATTTACTCTTATCATCTAACATAAAAAGAGGTAAGTTAATCGCACCAGGGATAGTACCTTCTAAATAATCTATATTTTTTCGTACATCAATAAGTAGACGTGCTTTTTTCTCTTTTAGTTTATCAATAAAGGCTAAAACTTCTAATTCACCTACTGTTTTTACTGCTTTAATCTTTATAGGTTGAATACAAAAAGGAGGACAGGTCTCTGCTTTACTTTTTACTGTTCGTTCAATAACAACCTCTTCATTCTCATGAAGTACTTTAACCGATTTCATCTTTGGGGTAATGAGCGTTTTACCACCTTCAGTCGAACAGTTAAAATCCTCTTGAGTTTGAAGTAGACTGTTACTAGTAGATTTCTCTAATATATTAGCAATAGAGCATCCTGTATCTGTTTGAGCAAAAAGGAGTTTGAGAGAAAAAAGTGTAACAACTACAATATATTTTTTCATTATTACTCTCGTAGTAGTGCAGATTTCATTAATTCTGAAAGAGAATAAGATTTAGCCCCTAGCTCAAAAGCAAGAACAGTACCATCTTTTGAAATAACTATGGTCAGTGGAATAATACCTGTCCAACCATACTTCTCTTGGAGATAAGCATAAAAATCACCATGCGTTTCACCAGGAATAATATCGTAATTGATACCATACTTTTTGATATAAGCTAAAGACTCCTCTTTTGTATGTTGCTGTGCTTCAATGGCAAGCACTTCAAAAGCATCCCCTAATTGCTTTTTAAGTTTAATAAGTTCTGGAATCTCTTTTTGACAATATTGACAATCCCAACCAAAAACTTTTAAAAAAACTGTTTTATTTTTCATGCCCTTAATATGAAAGATTTTATCTTCTACATCAATTTCAATCGTTTTATCATTGAGCGTGTGGAAAATAAAATCTGAAGTAGATACAATGTTAGTAGTTGCCATAAAATTGATGGCTTTTGTTCCCTCTATACCTATCTTTTTTCCATAATTCATTAGCACAAAAAGAGCAATAATTCCTAACAACAGAAGTAACAATATAAACACTTTAATTTTACTCAATGGTTAATCCTTTCTTATCTATCTTACCTAAAAGTGATAGCATAACAAAGTTATGATTTAAAGAAACTTTAATAATATTATTTATTGTTCAAATAGTGTTTTATTTTATTATATTTAATATTAAATATAATAAACTTCACATTTGAGACTAATTCTAATGTTAAAATTCACAATTCAATTATAAAAATGATGATACACTCATCTAATACTAAGGAATCCTTATGCTAAAAGGAAGAGTAATACTACTTACAGAAGATCAAGAGATTAATCAAGAGATTTTTCTTGGCATCCTTCAAGGAAGTGGTATTCAAGTAGATATTGCCTTTAATGGTGAAGAAGCCATTAAAAAGTCTAGAGAGAAAGAGTATTCATTAATAATGATGGATATAGAAATGCCCATTATGGATGGCTATGAAGCAACTAAAGTCATTCGTACAGAAAATAGTACTGTCCCTATTATTGCCTTAACCTCAAAATCTTCAAGAGAAGACATCTCTAAAACCAAAGCAATAGGAATGAATGAACATCTTTCAAAGCCAATTGAGGCTAAAATTCTCTACCAAACCTTCTCTAAATATATTAACTAAAGGATAACAATAATGAGTAGAACGATTACTCTACCAGATTCCCCCTATATTAACACTACATTAGGGCTTAAATATTTAAATGATAATCTACAGCTCTATCTCAAAATTTTAAATAGATTTGTTGAACGCTATAAAGCTTTTAATATTTACAATATCAAAGATGAGGACTTTAAAACCGAGATGCATACTTTAAAAGGATTAAGTTCAACCTTAGGAATGGAACGATTAAGCGAACTTGCTCAAATACTAGAGAAGGAACAATCCCCAAAAACTCTCGAAGAATTCACCACTATCTTAAGTTCTATTCTTAGCATACTCCATAAATAGAGGAACGAATGTTCCTTCCCCTTATATTACACTGTTTTAAATAGATATTAACCAATAATAATTAAAAATACAGATAAAAACAATATATACATAAAAATATAATTTATTTTATATGTAAATTTTATTTTTAAGAATAAATTTATATTTACTGCTTTATACTCCTCTTAAGATATTTTTACCCAAAAAAGGATGATTATGAAATCACTCATATTAACACTTATATTAACTGCTTTTTCTTATGCCAATAACACCATTAAAATCACTATTGACAATAAAGTAATAAACGTTCCTCAACAAGAGTTAAAGGATTTATATTTAAAGAAAAGAAGCACCATTAACGGTATTAAAGTTATGCCTGTTGACACAAAAGACAATCAATTATTTAAAGAGTTTTATTCTAAAGTTATCAAGAAAACACCTCAACAACTTCGTGCCTATTGGATGAAAGAGATTTTTAGAGGAGATAAACAACCCCCTAAAAGAGTATCCAATTCAGCCCTTAAAAAATTAATCAAACAAAAAACCCCTGTACTTTCATACAGTAAAAACTCTAAAACAGGTCAGATTCTCTTAACCATAAAATAAGTATACCTCAAAGCTGATTTAAGTTATACTAATGGTATGACTAACTTCAGCATCTTAGCACGTCTCCGTTTTATCGCTATAATTGCCATCCTATTTTTTATCTTACACATGAGTATCAACTATATTTTTACTACGAGTACCATTAATTCTGTCCATAATATTACAGGAGAGAGATTAGAGATATTACTTTATGATAAAGAAAATTTAAAACTTATGGAAAAGATATTACAGGGCTTGGAAGATGCCGTAAGAATAAATGATATAAGCTATTTAAAAAATATAGAAGAGAAAAAAAAACAGATTATTAAAAATTTAGAGTTGTCAAATCGCTATCATAGAGAAGAGGATATCCCCCTTATTATTCAAAATTTCAATACCTATTACAATAATATTTACAGTAATTTAACGCTATTTCTCTCTCAAGAAACAAGTAAACAAGTAGACGCTTATAGTTATATATTAGAGCTTCAAGAAAAAACAAAAAAACAGTCTAAAATATTTTCAGAGCTACAAAAAAAGTCAAGTAAACATCTAAGAGATGCTAAACTGTTACTCGATCATAAAAATCAAAGTTATTTTATTTTTACCCTTCTTTTATCTTTTGCGGCACTTTTTATTTTCTCTAGTTTAAGCTATTTTCTCTATAAACATATACAAAAAAGATTCCATAAGGTTCAGTTTTTAGTAGAAAACCTCAATACACAAAGTCCAGACTTTTCAAAAGCGATTGTGGTAGAGTATGAAGATGAAATTGGGGCTATTGTGAAACAGTTCAATAAACTCAATACCAAACTTGAAAAAGATTACACAACCTTAGAGAAACTCAAACTAAAAGCTGAAGAGACAGCTAAAATAAAATCAGAATTTTTAGCCAATATGAGTCATGAGATACGTACCCCAATGAATGGTATTATTGGAATGTCCTATCTCGTTTTACAAACAGAGTTAAAGAGTAAACAGCGAGACCTTATTCTTAAAATCGACAACTCTTCTAAAAACCTTTTGGGTATTATCAATAATATTTTAGACATCTCTAAAATAGAAGCAGATAAATTAAGTTTAGAGAAGAGTGATTTTGAGTTACATAAGGTTGTGGACGACTCTTTAAATCTTTTACACTTTAAAATGGAAGAGAAACATTTAAACTTTGAACTTCACTATGAAGATAACATCTCTACACTCTATCATGGTGACGCTTTACGTCTTTCTCAAATACTCAACAACCTTCTTTCTAATGCCGTTAAATTCACCTCTCAAGGTAGCATCTCGCTTACTATCTCTAAAATAAATCAAAATCGTTTTCAATTTAAAATTAAAGATACAGGAAGAGGACTTACCAAAGAAGAGCAAAAGAGTGTATTTAAAGCCTTTACACAAGCAGATGGAACCTCTAGCCGTAACTATGAGGGAACAGGTTTAGGGTTGACCATATCTAAGCAATTAGTAAAGATGATGAATGGTAAAATTTGGGTGGAGAGTAGCTTTGGAAAAGGGAGTACTTTTATTTTTGAGATTGAACTCAAAGAGCTGGTCAATAAATATCAACATAATAACATTGTAAACAAAAGTAATAAAGAGCAAAAGAGTGAAGAGAAAATCTTAAATAAGATGAATCAACTTGAAGGCAAACGTATTTTAGTGGCTGAAGACAACCTTATTAACCAAGAGATTATTTTAGGACTACTTGAGGATTCCAAAATTATTATTGATATTGCTGAAAATGGAGAAGAGGCCGTTAGCTTACATAAGAACAATAGCTATAATCTCATTTTAATGGATATTCAAATGCCAATTTTAGATGGATACTCTGCCGCAAAAATTATTAGAGAAACTGATAAGGAAATTCCCATTATCGCTGTCAGTGCTTCTGCCATGAAAGAGGACATAGAAAAAACCATCGAATCAGGAATGAATGACCATCTTAACAAACCTATTGAGGTTACGCTTCTATATCAGACACTTTTAAAATATGTTCCGAAATCGGATTAAACCGATACCCCTCTCCATAAATGTTTAAAATTGACGCTTTAGGAACTTTCTTTCTTAAAAGCTTAACCAATGCTCGTACTTGACCTGCATCATAATCTTTATCGAAATCATCATAAGAGATATGGTCAAAAATTTCAAAGAAAGTAAATACTTTATTTTTATCAGTTGATAAAAGCTTCAATAGACGTCGCTCATTTTTTGTCAATTTTACTTCAACATTCTGTTCATAAAGCTTTTCAGTATCAAAATTCCATTTGCTATCTTCATCCAAAGTAAATATCTTTACCGTAGGCTCTTGCTCTTTTTGAATCTCTACAATCTCATTTTTAGCTTTTTGTAATGCTTCTGTTAAAATAGTAGGCTCAATTGGTTTTAAAATATACTTTATAAGATAAAGCTCTATGGCTTGAAGCAGTTTATCTTGGTCAGCATAGGCTGTGGTAATAATAATTTTAACATCACCGTCTATTTCTCGAATCTTTTTTGCTAAGGAAAGACCATCTAATTTGGGCATATTAATATCAAGTAAAATAATGTTTGGTTTTATCTCTAAATATTTTTCAAACCCCTCTTCTCCATCAGAGGCTAAATGTACAATATCAACTTCTCTCTCAATAACATCTAAATAAATTTCTTGAATATCTTTATCATCTTCTATATAGAGTAAACTAATTTTTTTCATCTTCTTACACAATCTTTTTATTATTTTAAGTAAATTCTAACCAAATTAAATCTCAATATTCTTAAAAAAACAGTATTAATCAGCGTTATTTTCATAATTGGAACTAATTTTAATATTATAATTTAATATAAAATTTTAAGAATTAATAAAGGATATTAATATGAAAACATTTAAAACACTTTTGACCTTTGGGGTTATATTAGGTGCTAGCTCTTTTGCACAGGCAAATGATTATGCTCTTCTAAAAAGCTACCCACTTCTCAATGATATGAAAATAATCAAACAAGAGCAAATACTTCTAAAAAATATGAAGTCATTAATTACTGACCGTAAAAATAACCATAAAGATAAAATCTCAAAACAGAAAAAACTTTTCAGTAAAATTATAACAGGACTAGAGAGAGGTGATAAAAAGCTTAAACTTCATGGAACTCAACTTAAAACCCTCAAAAATAAAATTCAAATTATTCAAATTCTTTGGTCTCAAGAAAAAGGCATTTTAGATTCAGCAGTTAACAATAAAATGTATACACAAGATGCCTATAAAACAATTAGTAAACTTAGCAAAGAACTAAAAGAACTGCAAGAAAGATATAAACAGTCGTATACGCGATATAAAAAGAATGCAGTCATGAAATCAATGGTTAGTTCATACATGAAAAAGAGTAACAAAAATGATTCTAAATATGCACTAAATGTTATAAAATAGAGAAACTATAACACAACATCTCGCTTAGTCCACTCTTTGGCACTAAGCTTCCTAAAGTAATGTGTCACTTCAAAAGAACCATTTTCCACTATCACTAAGGCACATTCACTTAAGGGTTTCTCCCTTGCACACACCTCACCTGGATTAATAAAGAGCCTTCCATTTACCAAAGAAGCATCAAACAGATGTGTATGTCCAGAAATTATCAAATCTGCATCAGCCGACATATAATAAGGCATATGCATCATTTTTACTTTTAAATCTTCTATTTTTAAATAGTGAGGTTCTTGAAAGATATTATATTTACCATGTAAAGAGATGAGTTCTGTATCATTATTGCCATAGACACACGCATAAGGCAGACCTGTATCTTCAAGCATTTTAAGATGCTCTTCTAACATAATGTCCCCTCCATGGAGCAGATACTCTACCCCTAACGAGAGAAGATGCTCTATGGCTTCTCTATGTAGTTGTGTTTTCCTATGAGAATCAGAAAGAATACCTATCTTCATAAACTACTCAGACTTCTCTTCTTCTTTTTTCACATCCTCTTTAGGTTCAGGTAATCCTTTCTGTTTGTCCGCTGGAACATCCTCTTTCCATTTACATTTCTTGTCAATACAATCGTAGATTTCACCTGTTTTTAAAACTTTATGTACCACCATACTTTCACACTCTGGGCATTTTCTATCTTGTGGTTCACCATTAGAGATAAAACGACACTTAGGATAGTTTGAACAGCCATAAAACTTCCCACGTTTTCCCTCTTTTTCATGAAGTTTAGAGCCACACTTAGGGCAAGGAACATCCAACTCTCTAGGAGGGATTAAGGGTTGTGCATTTTTACACTTAGGATACGCCGAACAAGCATAAAACTTACCACGACGGCTATCTTTAATCACCATCATCTCTCCACACTTCTCACATGGACGGTCAGTTTTTTCAGGCTCTGGTGGTGCATTACCCTCTAAATCGGTTGTATATTTACATTTAGGAAAGTTCCCACAGGCAATAAACTCACCATAACGCCCTTTTCTTTTGAGTAATTCATTTCCACACTTTGGACACATAATTCCTGTGGGTTCAGCCATCTTAAGACTTTTAATCTTCTCTTTCCCATCCATGATTTTTTTCATAAACGGGTCATAAAAGTCTGAAAGGACTCTCTGCCAATCAAGTTTACCCTCATCGACCTCATCAAGACGTGCTTCCATATTTGAAGTAAATGAAGAGTCTACAATATCTGAAAAATGTTCTTCAAGCATTTCAATGACTGTAAATGCTACTTCGGTTGGATGAATTCTCTTTTTCTCTAGCTCAATATATTTACGTGTTTGCAAAATAGTAATGGTCGGAGCGTAAGTACTTGGTCGCCCAATTCCCAATGACTCTAATTTTTTAATAAGACTCGCTTCATTATAACGTGCAGGTGGTTCAGTATGGTGTTGCTCTGGTTTAATGTCATCAAGTCTAACCTCTTGTCCCTTTTTAAGGTCGGGTAAGAGTTTGTCTTTTTCACTGTAACCTGTTACTTTATAAAAACCATCAAAAAGCAACTTTCGACCACTTGCTTTAAAGGTAGATTTCTCCCCTTTAAAAAGCAAAGTTTGTGACTCTAATCGTGCTTCAGTCATTTGACACGCTAAGAAACGGTTATAAATCAAACGGTAAAGCTTAAGCTCATCAGCTCCTAAGTAATCTTTTGCCAACAAAGCATCAAAATCAATCCGTGTCGGACGAATCGCTTCATGGGCTTCTTGAGCTCCTTTAGCCGAGGTATAAGATTTTGCTTTAGCAGGGAGATAATCCGCTCCAAATTTCTCACTAATATGTTCTCTAGCTGCTTCAACAGCCTCTTTGGCAAGGTTCATGCTGTCTGTTCTCATATAGGTAATAAGCCCCATGTTCCCTTTGTCAGTCTTAACACCCTCATAGAGTTTTTGAGCCACCATCATGGTCTTTTTAGGTGAAAAGCCCAATTGAGTAGAGGCTGCTTGTTGCAATGTGGAAGTCATAAAAGGAGCAGGGGTTTTACTCTTACGCTCTTTTTTCTCCAAGGACTCTACCACAAAATTTTCTTTAACAGCAGATTGTACAATCTCCATCGCCATCGCTTCATTCTTAAGTGACATTTTGTCAAGCTTTGTGCCATCAAAGGCATAAATGCTAGACTCTATACTTTTTTCAAAAAGCCCATCAATTGTCCAATACTCCACAGGCTTAAAGGCTTTAATCTCACGTTCACGGTCAACCACAATTTTGAGGGATGAACTCTGAACACGCCCTGCACTAAGCCCTTTTTGAATTTTAGAGGCTAAAAGTGGTGAGAGTTTATAGCCCACAATTCGGTCAAGCAGTCGTCTGGCTTGTTGTGCATTCACCGAATCCATATCAATTTTACGTGGATTATCTAAAGCATGTTGAATGGCTGTTTTGGTAATCTCATGAAAAACAATACGGGGTAAAGAGCTTGGCTCTTTTTTAATCGCCATGGCAATGTGCCACCCAATCGCCTCTCCCTCACGGTCTTCATCGGTCGCGATGTAAATGGTCTCAGCCTCTTTGGCTAACTTTTTCAGCTCTTTAACTGTAGGATTAACTTCTCTAGGAATAGAGTATTTAGGAACAAACTGCCCCTCTTCATCTACTGTAATCCCAAATGAACTTTTAGGTAAATCTCTAATATGCCCTTTTGAAGCAACAACTTTATAGTTTCGACCAAGAAAGGCAGAAATGGTTCGAGCTTTCGCAGGAGATTCCACAATAATTAAATTTTTCATATATTCATTACACCATTTAAATTTTTTTTGCATTGTAACAAAAAAATTGAATAAAACGTAACTATTTAGAGGACTAACCCATTTTTAGCTATACTTTTAGTAAAAAATTGGGAAACACTTATGGAATTATTTGACATACCTACATTACTCGTCTTTATACTCTTCTTTCTTATCCTGGTAGGTTCTATTTACTTATGGAAACTAATGAAATTTGACTCCTTACTTGGAAAACGAAAAAAAGCTAAAAGCAATAGAGCAAAATGTCAAGAAGCAAAAAGAATCATTCTCAAACAAAATTGGATAGATTACTTTTGGTCTAACCATATGAGAGCCGCATGGATTTTACTCGTACTAACTTTTACCATGGCACTTTGTTTTTCCATAGGAAATATTTGGACGATAATAATAGGTGTTCTTGTTGGTATTATTACCTTTTTCTTTCTACGTTTTGCTATACGTAGTTACAAAGCCTTTCCCGATAAAGCAAAAGAGGCACTTAAAATATTTGAAGAAGAGATAGAAGCATCATTAAAAAGTCAAATTAGCTTTGATGGAGATAATATACAAAGTTTTACTGATGGAGATGAGAAATTTAATACTACTCCTCAAATTTTTACATTTGTTGTACTAGAAAACAAAGTACCTTTTCCCCCTTATGAAAAAGCTGCTCCTAAACAACCTATTGTAGCCACTAAGCAATTAGAGTTCTTAGTACTTTCTCGTGAATACTTTAGTATCTGTAAAAGTGTA
>JALSHP010000203.1 GCA_026982175.1 Campylobacteraceae bacterium | reverse complement strand
GTTTTGCTCATGACAGCTACCATTGCAGCCTCTTATGCTTTTATGTTGCCCATTGCAACCCCTCCCAATGCTATTGTGATGAGTTCACGGGTTATTCCCATAGCCCAGATGGCAAAGATTGGATTTAAAGTGAACTTGATAGGGATTTTTATTTTGGCGTGTGTGGCATATTTTTTATGGTTAAATATATTATAATATCTTAAAAATATTTTAAGAAAGAACAGAATAATGATTTTCAAATACAGTGAACCAATTGTGGCCTTGGAGGCAATGAAAAAATATCCTAAAGAGTTATATGCTTTGGGCGATACGGCACTGCTCTCTCGACCAAAAGTTTCCATTGTAGGAACAAGGCGACCCTCTGTCTATACCCAACATCAAACCAAAAACTTGGCTTTAGCACTTTCTAAACGTGGGGTTTGTGTGGTCTCTGGTGCGGCGATGGGGGTGGATGCGTTGGCACATCAAGGGGCAGGGTTTCACAATACCATTGCTGTAGTGGCGAACTCTTTGGACATACGCTATCCTGCGGTGAATCGTGCAATGATAGAGGGGATTGAGAAAGAGGGCTTGATGTTGAGTCAATTTCCTGTGACCACAAAAGCTGCCCCTTGGTCATTTGTGGTGCGTAATGAATTGGTAGTGGCACTAGGAGAGGTCTTGGTGGTGACACAAGCAGATGAAGATTCAGGTTCAATGCGTTCGGTTGAGTTTGCTTTAAAGATGGGCAAAGAGATTTATGTGCTACCCCATCGTTTGGGGGAGAGTATGGGAACCAATAAGCTGTTAGAAGAGGGCTTGGCGAAGCCTATTTATAATATTGAAGCTTTTGCCAATAGTTATGGGATTATTCCTAAAGATGAGGGCATTGAGAAAGATGATTTTTTCTATTTTTGTCAAACTTCTCCTACTTTTGATGATGCCATTGCGAAGTTTGCCGATAGGGTCTATGAGGCAGAGTTAGAGGGCTTGATTTGTATTGAGAATGGCTTGGTTAGATTAGTCTAAAGGGGTAGGGGTAACCGTTACATCAGCGTATTCAAAATATAAATCATCATGCTTAAAATTGATATGGTTTTTGGTTTTGATAAAGAGTATCTCATTGCCTTTTATCTCTTGGTTTTCAATGGCATTAGAGTGACTTTTAATGGAGACAGGATATTTACTGGTATTTAAAACCCAAAAGTCAGTGTAGTCAATCTCTTCTTCATTTTGAGTTTGTACACCGTGACCACGATTACTAGCAATCCCTTTAAGTATAAAAATATCATGATAATAATCATCAATGATTTTTTCATCAAGTAAATCACCTTTACCATTTCTGGAAACATAGGCGATGATGTCTATGTTGTCGTCAGTCTTTTGGTTAATCAGTGTATAGAGTTCTTTTTTATCTTTCATCTCTTCCATCCCATCAAAAGAGTAATAAGCATTAATATGCCCTTTAAGTATGAGGTTTTGTAAGTTATCAAAGTAAAGATACTCATCTCGTATTTTTTTATCTCGTATCATTTTGGAGATTTTAGAGCCAAATTTCTCACTGCGTTTGGAGATGTTTTTGTTCAGTATAGGTTCAATATGTTTTTCATTTAGAAGTCCAATAACAGCTAGAAAGTCATTGAGCTTGTCACCCACATAGTTAAAAAAATTACTAATGGGGTTGTCTTTTCCTAAAAAACGTTCTAAGAGAGTGAGTAGGTAGGAGAGAGCAAAGACCTCAAAAATTGGGGCGAACCATGAAGAAGTGAGCCAAATAAAGATTTTTGAAGCGATAATCCAAAGCCCTTTAAAGAAACCAATTACTAAGACCTTTAACTCCATAAAAAGTGCAATATGGGTTAAGAGGTCGGTGAGATACATAAGCCAAATACCAACCCCTAAAGGGAGTACAATCACAATAAAGTTTTTAATTTTGGTTTTAAAACTAATGGCTTTATAGTATTGAAAAAGTTCTTGAAAAGGTTTTTTAAAATGGCTAAGAATATGTTTGTTGAGCCATTCTGAAAGGACATTGTCAATTAACCATCTTTTAATGCCTAAAAGAACAGCTTGAAAAAGGGTTAAGCCTTTTAAAAAATAGATAATTTTTAGTTTAGAAAGAAGAAAAATTGAGATAATGGAAGATTTAAAGACTAAGACCACGGCTAACATATACCCCATGATATAGTTATAAGAGATGGGGTGAATATAGGAGAGTAGTCCCATGATAATAACAGGGACAATAATGGCAATGAGTGCTTTATATCTTCTTTTCATTAGCTTTTAGTCTTCTTCTACGTGTTCAGTGGCATAAACACCTGTGAGCGATTTCCAAATAATTGAAGCATTAATTCCTACCCAAATAATAAAGGCAACGGAGAGTGTTCCTGCCCAACCCATTGCGTCTAAGTCGGTAAAATCTAAAAGTCCATATTGTTTAAGCCCCCAAAGAAATGCACCTATTAAGATGACCACAAATATGGCACCAAACATTTTTAAACTTTGGAAAATAGATTTAAGGGCTAAAATCCAAATACCTAGCATAATAATGATGGCAAAAGGTCGAAAACCTGAAAAGATATTTTCAATATCAGAGGTAATATAGTTAATAAAGTGGTGTTCTAATGGATTCCATGTTC
>JALSHP010000202.1 GCA_026982175.1 Campylobacteraceae bacterium | reverse complement strand
ACCATTTGAGGCATGTGGAGCACAGGTAAAGCAATGTCACGTCCTACTACTTTACCCACAGAGTCTTGATAGGTATCCATTTTTAAGTGACAAAGAGGACAAGGGGTAACCATCATGTCTGCATTGTTGTCGATGGCATCTACCATGGCATTTCCTGCTAACACTTCAGATGTATGATTTGCTTGAAGCTCAACGTGGAAACCACAACATTTGTTTTTGTGGGCGTAGTTTACAGGGTTACCCTCTAAGGCATCAATTAAGCTGTCTAGTGAAGTTGGGTTGTAGGAGTTCTCATTTCCATTAGATTTTTCATGTAATTCACTTGGTCTAATGTTGTGACAACCGTAAAAAGGAGCAATGTTAAAGCTAGAGAGTGGATTGGTCACTTTGTCTTTTACATTGTCTAGTCCATACTCATCAATAATAGCATATAAAAAGTGCTTAATCTCTGATGTCCCTTTGTACTCTAAACCAACTTCAGCTAATTTTTCGTTAACACGTGCTTTTAATGCAGGGTCTTTGTCTAAAGCGTGTTTGGTCATTTGAGAGTTTAGTTGACAAGTATTACAAATGGTAATCATGGTTAAACCTAATTTTTCAGCATAACAGATGTTACGTGCATTTAAAACATGGGCTAAAAACTCATCAAAATCTTGTAAGTGAGATGCTCCACAACATGAAGCCTCTTCTAAAATAGTAATTTTAATGCCTAACTTGTCAGCTACAGCAAGGGTAGAAGAAAGTAGTTCTGGTGTTGATTGTTTGGCTGTACACCCTGTAAATAGGGCATAGTGTAATTGTTCGCTCATCTTTTCTCCTTACAGTTTGTTGGTTTGTGAAATTTCAATTAGTTTTTGAACTTCGCTTAAGTTTTTGATTTTTGGAATAGAGTCAATAAATGGAATACCTGAATGCCAATGAATTTTACCTGTTTTCATCATTTTTATGGCTATACCAATGTATTTATAACTGGCTAACCAACCTTCTGAATAGGTCACAATATCGGCTTCATCTAAGAACCCAGTCTTTTTCATACCACGTAAAAAACCTTCTGCATGACGGGTGGCTACATTGGGTACGGCTACATTTTGTTCAAACTGCATGTTATGAAGTTTGGTAATCTTTTCAATTGGGTTGATTTCTTTTGGACAAGCTTCAGCACATTCAAAACATTTCACACAATCCCAAACACCAGCAGCTGACTCAGCTGTAATTTTCAGTCTTTCTTCTCCAGCTTCATCTCTAGGGTCAATGGTAAAACGGTAGGCTGCTGCAAAGGCTGCAGGTCCAAGGAATGCATCGTTTACTTCTAAAGCAGGACAAGAATAGTGACAGGCACCACACTGAATACAAAGGTCAGCATCTAAGAAGTTGTTAAACTCTTCAATGCTTTGTTTACTTTCACTCTCTGGTCTTGGGTCAACATCGGTGACCACATAAGGTTGAATGGCATCATGTTTTTCCCAAAAGTCTGATTTGTCAATAATCATATCTTTAATCGCACGTTTGGTTGAACTAGGCTCTAAAGTAATCTCATTGTCAAACATATCAAGAAGTTCAATGGCATTTTGCTTACAGGCTAAAGTAGCTTTTCCATTGACTTTAATGGCACAAGCCCCACAAATTCCGTGACGACAAGAACGACGGTAAGAGAATGAACCATCATGCTCCCACTTAATTCGGTTCATAAGGTCAAGAATCAGCTCATCTTTCCCCACTTCCATAGTGTAGTGCTTATATGACGGAAGATAGTCAGTCTCAGCATTAAACCTAAATACTTTTAGGGTTACTTTTCTGGTGGATGCACCAGCAATATTTTCACTCATCATCAGCTCCTTAATATTTTCTTTCCATTGGCTCAAATTTACCTTGGGTAACTTCACCCCACTCATGTGACATTTTAAAATCTTCTTCTAAATCCATGTATGCATAAGTATGTTTCATAAATTTCTCATCATCTCTTGTGGTAAAGTCTTCACGGTAGTGACCACCACGACTCTCTTCACGGTTTAATGCACCGTAAACAATGAATTTTGAAAACTCTAACATATGACCAAGCTCTAAGGCCTCTTGTAAGTCGGTGTTAAAGGTTTTTGATTTGTCATCAATGCGAATATCTTTAAATCTTATAAGCAATTCATCAATAAGTGCTAACTGCTCCTCTAAGGACTCTTTACTTCTAAAGACACCTGCATTTTTGGTCATACCAATCTGTAACTCTTCACGAATACCAGGCACACGCTCTTTACCATTTGAAGTAAGTAGGGTATTCATCTCATTGATACAAGCTTCAGCATCACTTGGCTTGGCAGGACGTAGTTCAATTCCCTCATCAATGGCTTTAACCATGTTCTCACCTGCATGACGACCAAAGAACATTGCTTCAAGGACAGAGTTTGCTCCCAATCTATTGGCTCCATGAACAGAGACACAAGAACATTCACCAGCAGCATAGAAACCTTCGACCAGCTCTTTGTTAGCATTTTTCTCAACTTGACAGTTAATGTTGGTTGGAATTCCACCCATTGAGTAGTGTGCCGTAGCAGAGATATGAATGGCTTCTTTTACCATGTCTTGCCCTTGAAAAGCGATGGCAAGTTCACGTAGTTCTGGTAGTTTAGTGTAGATA
>JALSHP010000201.1 GCA_026982175.1 Campylobacteraceae bacterium | reverse complement strand
AAACAAATTCAGCTCTAAGCTTATGAAACAGAGCATCTTCTTTCCAAAACTCATCATACATTACAGTAATCTCACGCTCTTTATGGGCTTCAATATAAACTTCATTCTCCTCTAAAAAATCCTGCTTATCCCAAATAATATCATCATCAAATTTTAAAGAGGCAAAGGCATGAAGCTTTTCATAGTATTCATCATGAGCATAAACTTCATCAACCATCCCCATAGTTTTAGCCGACTCCACCGAGATGGGCAGACAAGCGTCCAAAAGCTCTTTGGCTTTGGCTTCACCTACTCTTTTGGGCAAAGTGTAAGTATGGTACTCACTTCCTGTAAGCCCCAAACTCTTGTAGTGAGGATTTAACACCACCCCCTCACGAGCCACCACGAAGTCACAAGCTAAGCCCATAAAGACTCCACCAGCTCCTGCATTTCGTGCAAATGAGGCTACTGTTATCACTTCATCAGCAAAGAGTATCGACTTAACCAAGTCATTCATCGCATTGATATTTGCCCAACCATCTTCACCCTGTTTTTGGCTGTCTTCTAAGATATTTAAGTGAATTCCATTGGAAAAAAAGTCCATACCACCTACCAATACCAACACTTCACATTGTGTTTTTAGATACTCTACTGCATACTTTAAACGAATACATTGAGCCGTAGACATCGCCCCATTATGAAAGTTAAAACAGAGGTAAGCGACATTGTCTCTAAACTCCACGCTTGTTTCATAAAAGGTGTTATAACTCTTGTCAAAAAGTAATTCTAACCTCTGCTCTTTTATCCCTTTTATCTTCTCTTTTAAAACATAGGTAGCAGGAAGTTTAAAGCGATTGACCTCTTTTAGATGGCTAATCCAAACAGCCCCATCAACTGTTCCAAGACAAATTGCCCCATCACGCTTGGCGAGTATCTCTTTGGGTTCACCTCTAAACTTATCTTCTATCCATGCCCCAAATAGATAACACTTAATCCCTAAAATCTCATCAAGTACCCCAGGGTGAGAGTCACTTAAATTCACTTTTTTAAGTATTAACTCTGTGCTATCATTTTGCCAATCAATCGCCCTCATCTTTTGTGTAAATGGCTCTTGAATGAGGTTTAAAATTTGGGGTATGGCGTTTTTATCTTCAATGTTTTTAAAGAGTTCATCAAGCGTTCCAACAGCCACCCTCAACATCTCTTGCCGATAAATCGAAGCCTTATAACTCTTTCTCATTTTAAAGTTTTTAGAAGCATAAATATCACCCCCATCATAAAGCTCATTTGCCCTAAGCCAAACCCCACCCCACTTCTGAACTTCATTTAAAATAGCATAATCCAAAGAGTAAGCCCCTCTATCGCCAATGGGTGCAGGATGAAAAATAAAAGTTGGATAGTTATCGTATATCTTTTTAGGTAGATAGGTTTTTAAAAATGGGCAGAGGATTATTTGGGGATTAACAGCATCTATCTCTTCAAGCATCTGTGTTGGATTTATGGCAAAAGTTACATCTACTTGATAGCCTCTGTCTTTTAGGTTCGTATAGATGGCTTGGGTTAGGGAGTTGAAGGTGCTTACTAGGAGTAGAAGTTTCATCTACGCTAACCTCTCACTAGCTTCAGCATAAACTTTCATATCATCACGCTTACCAACCACAATAACCTCTATAACAATTTCATCATCAATAATCCGATACACTATGCGTATCTTCTTTTTATCGACATACATTTTTCTACAACCACTAAGATTATATCCTGCCTTATTCCCCAAAGGCTGACCTAACTCTGGAGAATTTTGAAGTTTAACAAATTGCTTTAAAACCAACATTTCTTGTGCATGAGAAAGCTTTGACAAATCTTTCTCAACACCCTCTTTAAATGTTAATTTATAACTCATCTTCAGTGATTCCTCGTCGCTCTAATAGCTCTTCAAAGCTAATGGTTTTAGAATCTTTTCGCTCTTCAATAATCTTAGCTATCTCCATATTTTCCACATATTCATAAGCTTCTTTCATTCGTTCATACTCCTCAATAGGAATAATCACAGCTTCCAACTTATTATTTTTAGAAATAGCCAATTTTTCTTTGGAGTAATTAAGTAAACTAGCAAGTGTTGATGATAAATTTCGTGCTAAATCTGAAACTGAAATAATCTCATCTCTTCTATATGCCACCATTTCACATCCTTTTATATGTGTGATTTTACATATAATAACATGTTAGTCTTTATTTTTCGTACTCACTAACTCAATATCCAAAGAAACAAACTTCTTATCATTCGTCACAATCAAATCTGCTTGGACTTTTTTGGCACAGACATATTGCATAAAGTCTTCATAATCTTTATATTTATTTTTATCATCAGCACATAAATTTAAAGCCATCTCAACATCGTTAGCTTCAATGGCGACCAATGTAAAAATATCATTAACAAATCTCATCTTTTCAATCACTTCATGCTCATTTAACTGTGACCTGTTAGATAAAACGTAAAATAAGTTCGCAAGGGTATCACTATTGATAAAAAGCTCACACTCCTTCTCCAAATAATTGCTAATAAGTGCAAAACTATTTTCATGAAATTTTCTCTCATTATCACACATATCAATGACAATATTGGTATCTACATAAATATTATTTTGCACGGCGTATTGCTCTTTCTAATCGAATCTCTTTTAAGTCAACATCTCCTATCTTCCCTGAAAGTGAGCCTTTCAAACGATTAAGTGCTTCTAACTTTTTCGATTTTATTTTCTCTTTACGGTCTTTTTCTAGTAATTCTTCAAGCAATTGTGTTTGTGTTTTTGCCTCTTCTTTAGCTCTTTGTTCTAAATATTTTGCATTCTCTTCTTTAAAATTAAAATTCTTACGTATGGTCATAACATATCCTTTATATGTATAGTCTATACATATAATATCATAAACATCTAAAACCTAACAAATCCTAGGCAACAGCTCCCCAGTGGGCAAATCTAAAAATCTCTTAGTTCCCCAAGAACTCTTTAAAATCACTTTTTGAAGGTATTGCTTACTCACAGTTCCAATAATCTCGGCACTCTGATGCGTAGCTCGTAATACTTCCAAAGCTTTTGCTTCCTCTTCTTTTTCCACACAAAGAACAAATGTACCCTCATTGGCTAAATCGACAGCTTCAAAGCCCAACATCTCACAGATACCCTTTACACTCTCTTGAACAGGTATCTTCTCCTCTTCTACCTCCACACAAACATCTGAAGCCTTAGCCCACTCATTGAGTACAGCCGAAACACCCCCACGTGTGGCATCACGCAAGGCACAAATCTTAATGTTAGCATCTATCAACGCTTTTATTTGTGGATAAAGCGAAGCACAATCAGTTTTAAGGTCACTCTCCAACGCTATCCCCTCTCGTGCTGAAAATATGGTCGCCCCATGGCTACCTACATCACGACTCACAAGCACACTCATGCCCTCTTTTAGGTTTGAAGAGCTTATCCCTTTGTGTTCTATCTCCCCTATTCCTGTGGTGTTGATAATGAGTTTATCAATCGTCCCTTTAGGCATTACCTTTGTGTCACCACTCACCACAATCGCCCCATTGATTTCAAGCTCTGTTTTCATCGACTTGACTATCTTCTCCAAATCACGCGTAGAGAACCCCTCTTCAATAATCACCGAACAGGTCATATATTTAGGCTTTGCCCCCATCATTGCTAAGTCATTACAAGTGCCACAAACAGCCAATTTACCAATGTCTCCACCAGAAAAGAAAAGAGGTGAAACCGTAAAACTATCGGTAGTAAACGCCAAACGCCCATTCTCTATGACAGCAGCATCTTCACTCTTTTGGAGTATCTCATTTTTGAAATGTTTGTAAAATATCTTGGTTATTAACTCGTTGTTCTCTTCCCCACCATTTCCGTGGGCTAGTGTTACTGTTTTTTGCATTTTTTATCCTATTTTATTAATTCAGCTGGATTAATTTTAAATTGTAACATATTTGCACTCTCTCGTCCATTATCTCCACCTTTTCTCTGAATAGTGATGTTTCCAATTTTAAAACTTCCTCTAGGAGTAATCTTAACTTCTCCATTTCCAAAATGGTTTAAAACTTTGTTGATAGGTTCTAACGCCCATTGAATATTCTCTGTACCTTTTAACTTCAAAATAACTAACATCCATTCAGCCGAAAGTTTTCCTCTTCCCTTTAAAATATCATTCACAATCAAAGTTTTATGACTCTCAAAAAAATCTAAAAGTAGTTGCTGTTCATTTTCTAATAACTCATCTGCAAACATTCTTCTTTCATCTCTAGAATTATCTATTTTAGGCTTTTTCTCTCCTGTAAAATATTGTAATAGTTCATAAACTTCATTTGGTATATCCCAAAGTTCATTGTAACTTTTTAACCATCGTTTATCTATCTGATTAAACCCTTTTGGATTGGAGACAAGCTTCACTTGAAGATTCTGAATATCAGTCAAATTTGTTAATTTTATTTCAATATTGATTGCCACTTGAACATCTGCTTTATATGAGCCTTTTACTTTTGTAGCAGTAACACTTTCTATCTCATCTAAATTATAATTCATCGCTTTTAACCACGATTGAGAGAGTTCACTCTCTTTCCAGTTATTAAATTCTTCAACTACAAATGTCTCATTTTTAAAACCATTTTTAGCCGTTGTCGAACCTCTATTTATGAGTATCTCTTTCTCTGTCATTTTTGCTTCTCCTATAGCTTTCATCAAATTTCTAGCAATCTCTTCTATCACACTTGGGGTCATAGCATTACCTGTCTGCTGTAAAAGTTTTTGGTTAGATACCTTTCCTCTTACCCTTTGTGCATACTCTTTTGGAAACTTCTGTAAAAGTAGAGCTTCATATCCTGACAACTTTCTAAGTTGTCCATTTTTAACATACAAAATACCATGCCGTCCTCTACGCAAAGTTGGCGTTTTTCCCTCATAAATTCGTAAATCAGATTGGCGTGTATCTAAGATTCTATACTCTTTAGACAAAAGCTCTTTGAGACTATATTTACCCTTATTGTACTTATTATCTAAATATTTCAAAAAAGTCTGATAGGCAGGTAAACTCTCATTAAATAGTAGCTTTTCATCACTATCTAGCAAACAATCCTCTAAAGTTTGAATAGAACCACTATACTTTTTAGGGAAATCAAAACTAAAGTCATCATCAACCAACTCTCTTTTAACCCCTACCAAATAGACCCTCTCTCTCATTTGAGGAACACCAAAATCAAGGCTATTTAATACTTCGTAAAAGACTTTATATCCTGCCTCTTCCAAGAGCTTCAAAACTACTTTTAGCGTTCTGCCTTTGTCATGGTTCATCAAACCTTTAACATTTTCTAAAATAAAGTATTTAACATCTTTGGCTTTAAGTATCTTGACTAAACCATAAATAATCTGCCCTCGCTCATCATCATCTAGCCCACACCGTTTTCCAACAATAGAAAAAGTCTGACAAGGAAAACCACCTACCATAAAATCAAAATCGGGTAAATCATCGGGGTTTATCTGCATTAGGTCACCATAGTTTAGCTCATCTTTTCCAAAAAACTCTCGGTAGGTTATTTCTGCGTCTTTGTCTATTTCACTAAAACTAAGGCAGGTCATGCCTAAGTTTTCTAAGCCGATTCTACCTCCTCCTATTCCTGCACAGAAGTCGGTAAATGTTAGGTTTTTGTATTTTTTATTCATTTACTTATTAATTTTTTATAGCTATCTTGCTGATGGATTATAATCAGAATCAAATAAACTAGGATTTATACTTAAGCCCTGTTGTAATCGCATATGTTCTTTAAACTTCTCTAAATTTGGAGAAATTTTTAAAATAGATAAAACTCCCCCTATTTGAAGTGTTAATTGTTGACTTCCAAACTCTGTCAACCATTGATGGAATCTACGTTTTCCATCAGCTTTTATATTTAGTTTATTAAGCTCTTCTTTTAGATATCCACGCTCTATTGGTTCATAAATATATTGATTAATAAAACCACCATAATATCGAGGTCGTGTACGAGAAGTAGTCTTTGGATTATTGTAAATTTTATCAAGTTCTATAAAAAAATCATCAGGAAAACGCTTTATCCACTTCTGTATACCCTCATTAACATATTTTAAAATCTCCATTAAATCATCACTGATAAAAGGTCTTAAATTATTAGAAGCAATAAATGGTGGTAATTGAAAATTATCAACTTCTACTCGATTATTTTGACCTTTTCTGGGTCTGTCTAAAGCTTCAAACACTGCACTTGCACTTATGACTCTTGTATGATTATCATCATCAAGAACAGCGCAAAACAATTCTTTTCCATTAATTGGCAGAATATCACTTACAATAGCTTTGGGAAGTAACTTTTCATCATCTACTAAACTATTTTTTTTTGACATAATTAAAAACCTTTTTTCTTTCTCTTATTATATTTAAAGTTATACGTCTTTTTCTTTCGTATAATATAAAAACCCTCAATACAAAAATCCAAAGAATAACAAAGGTATTTTACTTACTTATGGAAAAACTAGATTTGTAAACCTAATTTTTATATAATAAATTGGTATCTTAAACTCTAAACCAAATCCCCATACTTATAATAAGCAGCACAAGCCCCCTCGCTACTCACCATACAAGAGCCAATGGGCGTAGTAGGTTTACAAGCTGTTCCAAAAATTGTACAATCTTTTGGTTTTGCCATTCCTCTTAGAATGTCACCACAAATACAAAGCTTATGGTCTTCTATCTCGGCTTTTGGTAGTACCTCGTTGTATTTTACCTCAGCATCATATTGAGCAAACTCTGCTCGAAGTTTCAATCCAGAGTCTGGAACATTCCCCAGTCCACGCCATCTAAACAAAGACATCTTTTCAAAATATTTTGCTATCAGTTCTTGTGCTTTTAAATTTCCTTCATGATTAACCACACGTTTGTATTGAATTTCTAAATCACATCGTTCTTCAACAAACTGTTTTACAATCATGCTAATGCCTTCCATAGCATCAACAGGTTCAAAACCTGTTACTACAACTGGCTTTTTGTATTCTTCTGGAAATTTATCATAAATCTTAGAACCACTTATTACAGACACATGAGAGGGTCCTAAAAAAGCATCTATTTGGTGGTTATAAGAGTCTACATGCTCATCACGACTATCTATGAGTTCTACCATCACTTCAGGTACGGTTACGTGGTTGATGTGAAAGAGAATGTTAGGCACTTTTAGTTTAATCACTTGCTCCACCAATACAGCTGTCATAGGTGTAGTGGTCTCAAAACCAATGGCAAAGAAAATGACTGTTTTAGTAGGATTTTCAGAGGCTATTTTAAGGCACTCCATAGGAGAATAAACAAACCTTACATCTGCTCCTTTAGCTCGTGCATCTTGTAGGCTTCCGTTGCTTCCTGGGACTTTTATCATGTCGCCTAAAGTGACTAAAATAACATCTTCTTGCATCGACAATACATAAGCATGGTCAATTCGCTCTTTTGGCATGATGCACACAGGACAACCAGGTCCATGAATGAAGTTGACGTTATCAGGTAGTAGTTGAGGCAATCCAAACTTCATAATCGTGTGGGTATGCCCACCACACACTTCCATAATATTTATGGGTTTTTTAAGTTTTTTAGCATCTTGGGCAATAAGCTTAGCATAAGCTTCAATGGTCTTTCCATCTCTAAAATCATCATAAAGATTTTTAAGTTCAAGTTCTGCCATTACAGCCCCCTATTGGGACACTCATCATCTTCTAAAATGGCTTTTTTTCGCTCTTCTTCGTCCATCAATTCTAAGATTTCTTTGTAGGTATCAATAGAGGCTAAAGCCTCTTCATCATCTATTTTGTTCATCACAAAACCAATGTGTAAAAGCACATAATCGCCTACTTTAACATCACCATCACCCATCATCATGAGGTTTGCATCACGTTGTACACCCATGGTATCAACGGTACACATGGTTTGGTCTTCGCTTATTTTTACTACTTTACTTGGAATACTTAAGCACATATTTAACCTCTCATCTTTCTTTTAAACTCTATCCAATCGGCAACAGCTTTGACTGAATCTATGTCATTTACATTGACTTCTAAAATATCTACATTGGGCTTAATGCGTCGTGCCTCTTTTTTCTCACGCTCCATATCATATTTAAAATGAGGTAATAAATCTGTTTTGGTAATTAAAATCAAATCAGCTTCACGGAACATCACAGGGTACTTAGCAATTTTATCTTCACCCTCTGGAATGGAGACCAACACAATGTTTAAGTGTGTTCCCACATCATACGAAGCAGGACAAACCAAGTTTCCTACATTTTCCACAAAACAAACATCTAAGTCAGTCAAAGGCATATCATGAAGCCCTTTATGCACCATAAATGCGTCCAAATGACACGCTGTTCCTGTTTGGATTTGACAGGCAGGAATGTTTTTAGCTCTGAGTCGGTCGGCATCTCTTTCGGTTTCCAAATCACCCTCAACCACGCCAAATTTAAAGTTTGCCACATCAGCCAAATACTCCAAAAGTGTTGTCTTTCCAGCCCCAGGGCTAGACATAAGATTAATCCCTAAAACCCCATGCTCTTCAAAATGTGTTCGGTTATGCTCTGCCTCTTGGTCATTTTTATCTAAAATCTTCTTAATTACCGAAATCGTTTTAGCATCATTTAACTGTGGGTTATGGTGCAAATGCTCATGTGCCTTTTGATGCTCATGCGAATGCTCTTCATCGTGTGAATGAGTATGCTCATCATCATGAGAATGAAAAGTTTTTCCTCCATCATGACTATGTTTTCCCTCATGCTCTAATGCATGTTCTTCCATACCTCTAATACTACAACCACAATCTTTACACATATTTTCTCCTTTAACTAAACAGAACACTACTACCAACAAGCAAAGATACTACTCCAGCTGAGGCAAATGCTCTTCTAATATTTTTCAAATTATCCAGTAGATGTTCATTCAGATAAGCAATCACCAATCCAAACCCTACAAAAATAATCATCACTCCTGCCGTAAATGCAAATACCATTGTCATATCTACATTGCCACTACCTACTGCACCAAGGGTCACTAGCATACCTCTCACCCCTCCTGCACCCATCAAAAGCCCCATCGTAAATGAAGAACCTTTAGCAATGTTCTCCTGATGTGTATGCTCTTTTCCAAACCAAATATGGATATGCTCTTTACCTTGATGAAGATGTTTTTTGAGATTAATTCTATTGGTCGCCACCATAAAAAGAAGATAGAAACCCATAGCCAAAATGATACTACCAGAGATTAAATCTCCATACGCTAAAATCTCTTCACTTATTGCTAAATTTTCTAATATTTTTGCAAAGATAAATAGACTCAATCCATGCCCAATAGCAAAAAGCATTGTAATTAACATCGTTCGTTTTTTATCTTTACCAATTGAAAAATCAGCAATGGCTGTCAAATGGTCTGGACCAAATGCATGAAGTATGCCGTACCAAAAAAGTAAAAGCAAAGAGAGTTCCATCTGTTTTCCTTAATGAATATTCATTATATTAGTATGAAAAGTGTTAAACTTATATTAAAAAATAATTTTTTTAGATACCATATTTAATAACATTAAAAAAGGGCAGATTATGACACAACCTATAAGAAAATACCTCAAAAAAGGACAAAGCTACCTCTTTTGTACCTGTGGAAAAGGCGAAGATGGCGTTCTTTGTGATGGAAGCCACATAGGCACAGAGTTTGAACCCCAAGAGTTCATCTCAACCAGAGATTCAGAATTTTTTCTTTGTCGCTGTAAAAAGACCAACAATGAAGTCTTCTGTGACGGCTCTCACGCACGAAGAGAGCAGTTTAATTTTAGTTTTTTGGAGGAGTAAGCTCTTCCCAAAACCCCAACACATCTTTTTTCTTAAACTCATAGCCTAAAACTTCACAAAGTATGTCTGAAGAGAGTTCTTTATTTGGTGAAATATTTTCACTAAATTTTGTTTCTCCAAAGTTAAACTGCTTGGCATTTTGTGTAAATATTTCTTTTCGTGTTGTCTGCTTAGGAGCAACTACATTAAAGATTTTATTTTTAGTACCTTTTTCAATAAGACGCTCAATAATCCCGACCACATCATCACGATGTACATAGTTTGTGGGCTTGTCTTCCATGCTTTTCCCTGCACTATACTTTCCTGCTATTCGGTCATACCCCATGAGTCCACCAAGCCGTAAAATAACCGTATCAGGCTCTTTTATCTTCACCAACTCTTCTGCTTCTACAACAATCTTTTTGTCATCATAAAAAGAGATAGAACTTAAAAATATCACCTGTGTCTCCAACGCTTCATTTAAAGAGAGTGAAAAATAGGCATCTTCAATCGCCTCTAGGTATTCATCTGACGGAGGAATGGCAATCACCAAAACATCACAAGCATAAAAGCCAACCAAGGTGTCCATATTGACATCACGACAGAGACAATTGACTTCATCACCCAAGGCTTCTAACTTCTCTTTTAGTGCCATTCCAATCCAACCACAACCAAGTATGGCTATCTTTTTTTTCTTTCTTTTATGCATTTTTTTCCTTTGTATAATATCTATCTAAAAAGCTGAGAGTGAGACCCCATACGAATAAGATTTAAGGTATCATCTAGAATAAAATAGATAACCAATAAATCTCCACTAATATGAAATTCTCGACAATCTTTATATTCACCTTTTAGTGCGTGGTCTAAAGCTTCTTCAGGGAGAGGTTTCTCTTCAATTAATTTTGCAAGATAGAGAATGTATTTTGCAAAATGTTGGTCACTAAGTTTTGCATTTCTTAGCTCTTTTGAAAAAAGCTTATGACATTTAACCTTAAGCATTTTTTAGATTCTCACGTTCAACCATCATCTCCTCTATGGAAGTGGATTCCATATTAATACCTTTTCTTGCCTCTTCTATTGCTTTTTTTGTTTCATCATTGGGTATTTTTACCTCAAAGGGTAGCCCTTTATGTAAAGCTACTTGATTTAAAAAAATATTAACAGCCTCACCCATCGTGATACCAAGCTCTTTAAATATCTCTTTAGCTTTGGCTTTTATCTCTACATCTAGCTTAATACTTGTTGTCTCTTTTACAGGTATAGTCATAATTAAATCCTTATACTACTTTAGTATTATTTTATCTTTTATTGCTAAACAAGTCAAGTAAAAAGTTTAAATTACAACCTTATCTTATATTGCCCACAACTTGCCCCAAAGCAATTCCCCCATCGTTAGGGGGGATTTTATTGCCTATTATCGCCGTAGGTATTCGCTCTAACACTAAACCTAAAAGTACTCTATTTTGAAATACCCCACCACTTAAAACTAAAGGTAAATCATATTTTTTGTGTAGGCTCTCTATTATCTCTACTAAAGTATTAAAAAACTTTGAGATAGCCATAGCACTATCTTTTTCTTCATTTATGGCTTTTATCATAGGTAAAATATCTATGATTCCATCTTTCAAACTAAATTCATAAAAAGTAGTAACAGAAGCATCATAAAACTCCTCCATTTGCATTCCACTCTCCCCCTCAAAACTCATCACTTGACAAACATCTGTAAGTGAAGCCACAGCATCAAAAAGACGACCGACAGAAGAGCTTAAAGGGGCGTTTAATCCCTTTTTCCACATTAGGTATTGGGTCTTTAATTCACTTGGAGTAAATGCTTTAGTCGTTGCATTTTCTAAGCTTAGAACCTCATCTTCATAAACATCAAACAGCAGACTCAAAGCTACTCTCTTTGGCTCTTTTATTGCTTTAGAACCTCCAAGAAGCTTAAAGTAGTTTAGATGTGCTACGCATTCATAGCCCTCATAATCACAAAGCATAAACTCCCCACCCCAAAGATTGCCATCATCGCCGTAACCTGTACCATCAAAGGCTACCCCTAAAACTTTTTGCGTTATTTGCTTCTCTGCCATGACCCCTAAGATATGAGCGTAATGGTGTTGAACCTCTTTTCTCTCTATCTCTTGAACTTTAGCATACTTGCTACTCTCATAGTTTGGGTGTTTATCGTGTACTATTAGCTCTGGAGTGAAGCTATAAATCCGTTTCAAGTTCTCTATGTTCTCTTTAAAATACTCAATAGACTCAATCCCATCTAGGTCGCCAATGTGTGGGGATAAAATCACTCTATTGTCAAAGCCAATGGCTACACTACTCTTTTGGTTTGCCCCTACGGCTAAGGTTTTTTTCTCCAAATTAAAAGGTAGTTCAATACTAACAGGAGCATAACCTCTGGCTCTTCTTAAGATTATCTCTTGCTCTTTAACGACCATTACCACAGAATCATCACAGCCATTCACTATCTCTCTATTGTGGTCAAGTAAATGGTCATAGACTTTTGAGAGTTTTTCAATACTCTGCCTATTCGTAGCTATTGGTTCATCTGTGACATTTGCAGAAGTAGCCACTAAAGGACGATTTAGCCTATCTAAGATGAGAAGATGCAAAGGGGTATAGGGTAAAAAGAGTCCAATTCGTGAGATATTTGGGGCGATGTTTTCATCTATATTTTTTGAATTTAGCAAAACAATCGGTCGCTCTTTGGAGCTTAAAATCTCCTCCTCTTTTGGGCTAATATGGGCTAAATCTCTAGCCATATCAATATCTTTAACCATTACAGCAAAAGGTTTTGTGGGGCGTTGTTTTCGCTCTCTTAGGGTTTGAATGGCTTTTTTATTTGTCGCATCACAAACTAAGTGATAGCCACCTACCCCTTTTATGGCTAGGATTTTTCCTTGTTTTATGAGTTTTACAGTTTCATCTACTATTGTCGGAATGGGGGCAATCCGACCTACAAGTTCTAAACTTGCTCCACAATCCCAACACCCTATGGGTTGGGCGTGATAGCGTCTATCTAAAGGGTTTTTGTACTCCTCTTGACACGCCTTGCACATCTCAAAAAACTTCATAGAGGTATTGACCCTATCGTAAGGTAAATCGTAAATAATAGAGTAACGCACCCCACAATGGGTACAAGTGATAAATGGATAGCCATAACGACGATTAGCAGGGTCAAAAAGCTCTTTTTCACAGGCTTTACAGATGCTTACATCAGGAGGAATATTAACCTCAATCTCCCCCTTACGATCTGTCTCTATGATTTTAAAATCATTAAATGCTTGATACGCTATCTCTTCACAATCCAAACGCTCAATAGAAGCTAAAAGAGGCAATTCAAACTCAATGGCTGTAAGAAACTGTTTCAAAGTTAAACTATCGGTATTGACAAAAATCTCTACCCCAAAACTACCATTACTTACTGTTCCAGTTAATAGATAACGCTTGGCTAAAGTGTAGATAAAAGGGCGAAACCCAACCCCTTGGACTGTGCCTTTTATGGTTAATTTGTAGGTGTTATTGAACATTAATACAAAAACCAAAATAACCAAAGAGGAGTTTTATTACCCAAGCCAACTTCATCTCTATCATCAATTTTAAGCTCTCTTTTTGAGAATTATACTAGTTTAAGTTTAAACCTAATTTTTTTAAAACTATTTAAGCTCTTTATGTTAAAATGACAATATATTGACAAAAATTTAAAGGAAAAAAGCATGGAAGCTGTATTATATTCTCAAGCACGAAATAACCTAAGAAGTCTTATAGATAAAGTCTGTTTAGACTTCAGTGAATTTATTATTAGCACAAAAGACAACAAATCAGCTGTTTTACTCTCATATGATGAATATAAAGGACTAAAAGAGACTCTTTATCTCTTATCTTCAAGAGAAAATAGAGAAAGACTACTTGATGCAGTAGATGAGATAGAAAAAGGGAATTTTACTAAAAGAGAGTTACTTGAATGATAATAGCTTTTGCAGACAAGGGTTGGGAAGATTATCTTTTTTGGCAAAAGAATGATAAAAAAATCTTAAAACGTATTAATCTTCTGCTCAATGACATAAAAAGAAATCCTGATGACAATGAAGGAATAGGTAAACCTGAACGGCTTAAAGCCAATTTGAGTGCTTACTATTCAAGACGCATTACAGAAGAGCATAGATTGGTTTATAAAATAATTGATGAGACCATTATTGTCGCACAATGTCGCTTTCATTATGGAAGTTAATTTCTAAAAAGGCAAATAACCAAAACCTACAAATACAAAGCCCCATGAACAGCCGACTCCTTACCTATGGGGAACTTTTTACCCATCAATGGATTATATTGTCCCAATGTTCTTTGGATTCTACCATAAAGCGATTGGTTTGCAAATGTTTCACCTGTTAAAACAATGGTTTTAGTATCTACTTTGTCAATGAGTTGAGGGACAATCTCACCGATGTAGTCACCAAATGACTCGTAAATACTGTAACACATATAGCTATTTTCAACATCCCCTAACTGATAGGACATAATGGAGGTTAAAAATGCGTAATTGTCAAAACGATTATCTTTAACACGTGTGTCAATTTGCAGTCCACCTTTTCCTAAAAAGCTCAAAGCTTCAGCTGAAATTCCCTCAAAACTCTCATTGGCTAAGCCTAAAGTAATCGCTGTCACCTCAAAGATGTCCATGTCACCCTCTAGCTTGTCAAGTCGTTCCCAAATCTCTGGATACGCCTTTTGATAGTTACCCACCAAACGGTCTGAACCCTCTCTAAGTGTTGAGATTTTTTCCCACAAATTGTCTGATTCAAAAGGAATGGGAGGTACAGCGTTGATGATATTTTTTCCGTTGTAGTACAAAAAGTTTAAGTTTCCATCAAAATGTACCCCTATGGCTTTGTGTCCAACTTTTCCATATTCAGCTAAAACAGACATCATGGACGCTTTATATTGAGGTACTTTTTGTTCATTAGCGTGACCAGATTCAAACTCTTCTGTTTCTAAGATATTTACCCCTTTTCCTTTGATGCTATCAAATTTTTCCATAGAATCAATAATAGTTTTACCCTCTACCTCAACAGCCAGTAAGTCATGGGCTAAAGCAACCATGCTATTCTCATTTTTCACAACGGTTGGGAAAATAATTCTTTCACCTGAAACAAAAAGCTTATCATCTTGATTAACAAATAATTTGGTATCTTTTTGAGAGCTAATAGGAAGGTCAAAGTCCACTAAAAAATCAGCCTCTTCGGTTCCCTCACACTCTATGTACGCAATGTATTCTAACCCAGCATTTAAAACTTCCCTTGCTAAAAGCATCGTCATTCCATCATCTGGATATTTTACCAAAGCAGATGAACCATAAAGTGCTTTGATTTCATCTGATTTAGTCGCCACTCTAAGCAGAGGTCGCTCAATACTAAGTAAAGCATTAAACTCTTGTTCTACCAACATAAGGTGGGTGTTAATTCCCCCTGCTGAAGCCATAAGTAAGGTAGAAAGCTCTACATTTTGCTTACTCGCTTCTGAAAAAGCATAAGGGTTTTTATTTAAAGTACTATCAGAAACTGTAGCTGAAAATGAAATCTTTTTTACAGCGTCTAAATCTTTGTTTGGGTTAAAAAATTTTCGATAGCCATGAGCCGTTTTCATCAAAACCGTTTTACCAGCAGCAATGGCAAAGCCACTCGCTTTAAAGAGTTTTCTAAAATCCCCTTTGTCCAGTGCCAAATGCTCAACTTCTTTGTCCAACATACGAATGGCAATCCCACATTCGATACAAGAGATTAAAGGGTAATCTAATCGTAAAAAGTTTGATTTTGACTCTTCAACACAGGCTTCACAAGGGGCTAAAAACTTCATAGTCGAATTGGCTCTACTGTAAGGATATTTCGACACAAAAGGATGTTGTGAACCACAATAATTACAAGAGGTAAAAGGGTAATAGTAACGGCGTGAACTCACATCAAACATCTCTTTTTGACAGGTAGGACAAGGAGCAATATTCACAGGAAGTTTCGCCTCCTCTAAGCTTGGTAAAAAGAGTTTTTCATCTCTAAAAAAATGTTTACTCTTGCCTATATAGAGTGATGCAGGTAAAACCCCTTCTAAACCATTTAAAAATGCTTCTAGCTTCTCATCATCTTGTAGTGCTGAAATAGTAATAAGTTTAGAGTCTTGAAAAACATCAAGCTCTATGCCTATCTGTTTCGCGTAAGCTCTGATTAAATCGGCAATATAGGTTTTAGTAGAGTTGAATTCTAGTTGGAAGATGAAGTACATTTGATTATTTCCTTTGTTGTTCACTAATCACTTCTCAAAAAGAAGTGAATGCTAAACAATATTATCTTTGAAAATCAGCCATAGTAGGATTAGCATACCCCTCAATAATCTCTTCAAAAGAGACGTTTTTATCATTAGGGATTAAATCAATACCTGAGTTAGCCAACTCTTCTAAAGTCGCTTCAACAAGCTTTGGCATAGCACAAAGGGCTTCAGGTGTCATGCCGTTTTTCACTTCAATAATATCTTGGGGGGTCATGGTGATGAGTTGTACTTCTCCCATGTTTTCATGGAAAGAGCAGATTTCTATCATCATAGTAATTTCTACTTCATTGGCTGTTTTTCGGACACCACTTTCGTTTGCCATTACTTCTTGGGCATTTTCGGAAGAGATAGTACCTACTCCTCCTTCTTTAGAACCAGTTCCAACCACAATGATTTTGTCATACTCTTGATAGTAGGTCATTAAAGTAAAACCTAAAGTCCCACCCTCTACAATGCTTAGTTTTAAGTGAGCTTCATAATTTTTTTCAATATACTTTACTAGGTATGCTCCTAAACCCTCATCGTGAAACATAATGTTTCCTATGCCAATGAGGGCTACTTTTTCATAATTCAATTAGGCTTCTTTCTCTTCTTTAACAAATTTACTTCCACCAATCACAATGGCAATGTCACCCTCTTTCCAGAAGATGGTTCGCCATACTTGGTAGTAGATGTGAAACACAACCCATACAATGACCAACCACATGGTGTAGTGGTGGACAATACGAACATCCATAACATTCGCCCCTGTAGCCGTTGAACCCATTATCCATGAACTAACAGGTAAAGACCAATCTGTTGCTAGATGAAGCATCCATGGCCACCATCGACCGATACTACTGTCTCCATGTGGGAAGATTTGAACATAGAGTTGTAGTCCTGTAATTAGCATCCATGCTAACAGCAAGTGAAAAATTAGAAAATAGACACTG
>JALSHP010000200.1 GCA_026982175.1 Campylobacteraceae bacterium | reverse complement strand
TATTCCTCTTTCACTTTTAGGCGTTTTGGTAGGAACAAAACTCATGGGTCTCAACATGACAATGACAGGGGCAATGGGAATAGTAGGTTTAGCAGGAGTAGTGGTTAATGACGGGCTTATTATGCTAGAGTTTGTACGAAAAGCTAATAATAAAGCAGAAATTTTAGAATACGCAGGGCAACGTTTACGACCTATTATCTTGACTTCAGTAACCACGGTTTTAGGGCTTGGCTCATTGATATTTTTTGCTTCTGGTCAAGCACTCATCTTGCAACCAATGGCGATTTCGTTAGGTTTTGGAATTGCTTGGGCTACGGTCTTAAATCTCTATTTTGTACCATTGATGTTTGCGGTGATTTATGGTATAGAAGAGGGTAAAAATAGTAAAGGTAAAAGTTAAATGATAGAAGATAATTACATAAAGCTTCCAAGAGGTATCTTTTTGATGGGGTCAGAGTTACGAGAGAATGAAACGCCCATCCATGAAGTGGAGATTGACTATGACATTGCCATGTCAAAATATTTGGTAACGGTTGAAGACTATATGCTATTTGCACAAGCGACAGGGGCAGAGATGCCTGAAGAGAAACATGTTCATTTGGGGGTTAATGTTCCCATTCGTCGTCTTACTTGGCTCTCTGCTGTGGCATATTGTAAATGGTTGAGTGAACGAGAGGGAAAAACTTTTCGTTTGCCTACTGAAGCAGAGTGGGAGTATGCCTGTCGTGCTGGGTCAAATGCCAAATACTGTTTTGGAGATGATGTGTCACAACTAGGAGACTACGCTTGGTACAAAGAGAATGCTCAAAAAGTAACGCATGATGTAGGTACAAAAAAGCCTAATGCTTGGGGGTTCTATGATATGCATGGAAACATTTGGGAGTGGTGTAGTGACCGTTATGCAGAGAACTATGCAACTGTTCCCTCTGATGGTTCAGCTCACATGGTTCGGAGCGAAAAGGGGATGGTGTTACGTGGAGGAGCTTGGTCAGCTGAACCTGATAATCTAACTTCAAGTAGACGCATAAATTTAGGGGCAAATTCACGTAACTATTTTGTGGGCTTTAGGGTGGTAGTTGAGTTATAATTTATGATATAATATTATGAATTTTATAAAAAAGGTGAAAAGATGAAGTATATTTATCTATTGATAGTCATGGTTATTGTGGGGTGTAGTGATAAAAGCCCAAAAGTTGAGAAGAGTGTTCTTCCTGAAAATACAGTAAAAGTAGAAACCGCTAAGGTACCAAATCTCTCTAAAGTAGTTGAAACGCATACAAGAAAAGAAGTAATAGAAGCAGTTGTTCCTCAAACGAGTACAGTAGTTGAAGAGCTTATTGAAGAGAAAAAGGTTGTTACTCCTACTACACATGCTACCACAATGGTTGAAGAGCCAATGGTGACTAAAAATATTGGCTCAAATGTTCCAAGTTCTTGTGCTATGTGGTCAGATGGGTGTAATGTCTGTACCCGTAAAGGTGGAGGAAAAGCCTCTTGTACTACTAATCCAGAGTGTCAACATAAAGTGTTCTCTTGTCTTCAATGGCAGTAAAATAGCAATAAGCTATAAGCCAAATTAGCTATAATTCACGAAATTTTAATTTCGTGAAAAAGGTAATATAGAATGGCAATAGCAACAACAACGACAGCAGAAGAATTTAAAGCATTAGTCTCAGAGATAGAGGCACAAGCAGGGTATAAAAAAGCAATCGCTTTTGGTATTGCAAGAGTAGACCGAGGTCAAAAAAATGCTGATAAAGTTTTACAAGCAAACTATGCCTTAATTAACTGGCAAGAGAACTACGGTTCAGCAGCGGTGTTTGTCAAAGCACTTCAAGAGTCTGGTTGTGAGGTTGACTTTTCAGATTCTGAATTTGTGGCAACACTTAACGATGAATTTGTTAAAAATGCCTTGAACGCTTTTGCAGTCTATGCCGATGAAGCGACAGGTGATAAACATAAAAACATTCAAGTAGTTAAAGCATTAGCCAACATAGATGATTTGGCGAAAAACTTTAGAATTACATTTTTATTTGAAGATGAAAACGCACAGAGTGTTGAAGCTGCGTACTTAAAACTTTATGCTCTCTCTTTAGCCAAAGCCGAACTTAGAACTGTTAATCTCAATGGTGTTTTTGGTATTCTCTCAAATGTAGCATGGGTAGGGCGAACGCCTTATGAGTTAGAGTATTTAAGAGAGAATGAGATAGAGATGAAACTTAATGGTACTTACCCAACTGTAGATTCAGTTGACAAATTCCCAAGATTTTTACAACATATTATTCCTGCGGATAACACACGTATTTTAGAGTCATCAAAAGTTAGAATGGGTGCTCAATTGGCAGCTGGTACAACAGTTATGCCTGGGGCTTCTTACATTAACTTTAATGCAGGAACATTGGGTGCTGTGATGGTTGAGGGTCGTATCTCAAGTTCAGCTATTGTTGGTGCAGGTTCAGATGTTGGTGGGGGTGCTAGTATTTTAGGCGTACTCTCTGGAACGGATGGAAACCCAATCTCTATTGGTGAAAATACATTGCTTGGAGCAAACTCAACTTGTGGTATTCCCTTAGGTGATGCATGTATCTTAGATGGTGGTGTGGCTATTTTTGCAGGAACAAAAGTGAAGATTGCTCCTGA
>JALSHP010000199.1 GCA_026982175.1 Campylobacteraceae bacterium | reverse complement strand
AATAGATAATGAAACCCTTCTTCAATATGCAAAACTAAACAAGAAAATTCCTGCTGATACACAAAATAATATAGGAGCAGATAATTATGAACCTAGTGAAGATTATTTAAAAGTAGGAAGAGAAAGAGATAAAATAAAGAAGGAAAAAGAACAAGCAATAGATAAAGCTTTAGATGATTTTTTTAAGTTTATTTATGACATTGAAATTAAAATTGAACATGGTATTGTTGATGAAAGCTTAGTTAAAACATATTTTAAAGATAAAATAGAAGATGTTTTTATTAATAAGATAAAAACAAAGCTCTCATTAGAAGAAGACATAGAAAATATTATTTTAGTAAATGATTTTAAAAGAGAAAAAATTGTTAATTTATCTAAGCGATGGTATGAAAAAAACTATATAGACATAAAAGAATTATTAGAGGACGAGAAACCATGAAAAACCTACCAATAGGAATACAAACCTTTGCAAAAATAAGAGAAAAAAAAGAAAACTATATTTATATAGATAAAACAGACCTAGCTCTGAATCTAATTAATTCAAGTGGCTACTACTTCCTCTCACGCCCACGCCGTTTTGGTAAATCTCTTTTTTTAGATACACTCAAAGATATATTTGAGGGTAAAAAAGAGTTGTTTGAGGGGCTTTATATTTATGATAAGTGGGATTGGGAGAGTACTTATCCTGTTATTAAAATTAGTTTTGGTGCAGGGGTTGTTAAAAGTCTTGATGAACTTGATGATACGATACAAGAACTTATAGAGATTAATGAAAAAAGACTAGGGTTAGAATGTATAAATAGCACTAAACATAAGAAGTGTTTAGGAGAATTAATTCGTACAGCTTATGAAAAATATAATCAAAAAGTAGTAATTTTAGTAGATGAATATGACAAGCCTATTTTAGATAATGTAACCGATAAAAATCTCTCAAAAGAGATACGAGACAGATTGAAAAACATATATTCAGTTATAAAAGATAGTGACCAATATGTTAAATTTGCATTTTTAACAGGAGTAAGTAAATTTTCAAGAGTTAGTCTTTTTTCTGGATTAAATAATTTAGAAGATATATCTTTGAGTCCAAACTATGCAACAATATGTGGATATACACATGACGATATAAAAAAATCTTTTGAGGAACGATTAGATGGAGTTGATTTAAAAGAGTTAAAAAAGTGGTATAACGGATATAATTTTTTAGGAGAAGGTGTTTATAATCCTTTTGATATTTTACTCTTTTTTTCTCGAAATAAAATTTATAGTAACTATTGGTTTGAAACGGGTAATCCAACTTTTTTAATTGAAATATTAAAACAGAAAAATTACTTTTTACCAAACTTAGAAAATGTAGCCATTAGTGAAAGTGACTTGGGTAGTTTTGATGTCGATGACATAAAGATAGAAACTCTACTTTTTCAAACAGGGTATTTAACAATTAAAGAGGTTAAAACGATATTTAATCAAAGAATTTATCAGTTAACTTATCCGAATCTTGAAGTTAGAACAGCTCTAAATGAGAATATTTTTAAGTATCTTTTGACAGATAGTTCTCTTCCTAAAATGACAATATTAACTGCCATATTAAACAAAGATATGGAAAAGTTTAAGAAAGAAATTTATCAACTTTTTGCATCACTTCCTTATAACTCTTATGTTAATAATGACATTCAAAATTATGAAGGATATTATGCCAATGTTATGTATGTTTATTTAGCAGGTTTAGGAATAGAGTTTAAAGCAGAAGATGTAACGAATTTAGGAAGAATTGATTTAACCATTGCTACGCCTGACATGAGTCAAGTTTATATTATTGAGTTTAAAGTAGTTGATAATTCTAAGCAAAAGGGTAAAGCATTAGAGCAGATAAAAGAGAAAAAATACCATGAAAAGTATCAAGAGAAAGCAGATGAGCTTATACTTATTGGGATAGAATTTTCTAAGGAAGATAAAAACATCTCAAAATTTGAGTGGGAGAAGATAATTTAATCCTCAATCCCATCTTTCCCACCCCCTAAAATAAACCCAATAGGAATAAAAATAAGTGTCATAAGCGTTCCCACAACAAGCCCACCAATGGCAACAGCTCCGAGTGGGGCGAGTCTTTCTAATCCTATGGCACTTCCTTGGGCTACTGGTAGCATTCCTACACTTACGGCAAAGGCTGTCATGAGTACGGGGCGTGTTCTGATTTTAATCGACTCTAGCATCGCATCGCGTCTGTTCCAACCCTCTTTCATCTTCTCTAGGGCGAAGTGAATGAGTAAAATGGCATTGTTTACAATAATCCCTGAAAGTAACATAAAGCCCATCATTGCAGGCATTGAGACGTGGTAGCCTATGGCTAACATTGTCCATGATGCTCCTATGATGGTTAGAGGGATTGAGAAGAGTATCATGAGTGATATTTTAATGCTATGGAACATGCCAATAAGCGTAAATAAGATGAGGAAAACAGCAACAATAATCGCCCCTATCATTCGTTCGGCTGATGATTTGAACTGCTTCTGTTCGCCTATCTGTGTCATCTCTACTCTTGGGTCAATGCTTACTTTTTCTAACTGCTCCTCTAGGTTTGCCATAATGTGCGATATTGCCCCTTTTTCACGATTGGCATAGACCTCTAAGGTGTAGTTGAGTCCATCTCTTGTGATGATGCTTGGCT
>JALSHP010000198.1 GCA_026982175.1 Campylobacteraceae bacterium | reverse complement strand
CTCTTCTTCTTTAGCCTTGGAACTCCTCTTTCGTGGGGAGTTACCTTGCTTTGTTGTTAGAAGGACTGAATAGTTACATTATAATAAAGATTTAACCTATTAATAACACTTAATAAAGTATAATATTAATCTATAATATGTTTTTAAAGTTAAAGGATAAAAATATGCCTAAATTAAGAAAAATAAAAAATGAGATTAAATGTGCTAGACAACAAATTATTGTTAGCCGTACGGATATTAAGGGAAATATCGTTTACTGCAATGCAACATTTTTAGAAGTAAATAGCTTTAAAACTTCAGAAGTTATAAAACAACCACACAGTCTTGTACGCCACCCAGATATGCCTAAAACTATATTTCATATTATTTGGTCTATTATTGAACAGGGACTACCCATTCAAGCTGTAATTAAAAACCAAACAAATAATGGGGAATACTATTGGTCACTCATGACTATTAAACCTCAAAAAGACAGAGATAATAATGTCATCTCTTACGTCGCTTATGGTAAACAAGCTCCGAATGCTGTTATCCATACCATGGAGTCTCTTTACCAAATCCTATCTAAAATAGAAAATGAAGTTAATATTGACGCTGCACGTCAATACTTAGAGTCCTATCTTAGAGAGAAAAAAATGACCTATGCCCAATATATGAAACATTTGACCAAAAACCATAAGATTCGATGTTTATGTGACTTTGTTAAACATGCTTTTATAAAATAAACTATCTTTCTTTTTTAAACATCTACTAAAATCACTGGGGATAAAGATGAAATGGTATCTATTATTTAATTTAAAACCCTACCGCATCCACACGCCCTTTGTGACATCTGCTTTTTTCTTGTCCTCCATTTTTAAACAACTCTTTTAACTCTGAACTACCACTACCTAGCTGTAACCAAAGCTCCGTTATTAAGCCTTTTTTACAATTCATAATCACATGTTTCCCAACTCCTCTTCCAAACTCTTTCTCAAATACTTTACGAATATCTTCTAATTTTATTTGTCGTCCAATGTTTTGTTTAAAGTATTGTTGTACTTTTGAGTCATTAACTTGGGTAAGTAAATTCATCGCATCATTATAATATTCATCAGCAGTTGTACCATAACAAGTTCCATGTTTAACCCACTCGTGTTTATGTAAGTTTGAGCCATAACCTGGCATGAGTTTAGAGAGTTTTGTTCGTGTAGCATCTGTTAAATCCAAATCATCTAGTCTATTCCACTGCTTGTTTTTGTCCATACCCACTTGTTTTTTACTCACATTACAATAGGCATTGTTTCTTGGTTGTGGCCAAAGTCCATGAAGCACAAACTCAAATGCACCAAAATCTTTAGCACTCATATGTTTACACTCTTTTTTGTATTGATGTGTTTGACAAAAAGCATTTTGCCATGAGAGGGCTAAGAGATTTTGTTTTGAAGTGCTTTTAGAGGTTCTTTTGGGCGTAGTCACTTGGGGTGGCTTATTGTTAGAAGCCAAACGCGATGCAAAACTAGAAGTTTCTTTAGGCTCTTTAATCTCTTCTTTTTTTTCTAGTGGTTTTGATTTTCCATCAGATAAACAAACCTCTTTGACCCAACGTTGAGCAATTCTTTGCCCCTCTATAAGTGTTAAAACCAAGCCTTTATTTTTCTGTAAAACACGATATTTTTCACCCACTTTGAGCTGTATGTCATTGCTGTTTTGTGTTTGCTTCATGTTGTTGTACGCTGGACATTCCAAAACGGCTGTTTCGTAAACTTTTGGTTTTTTGGCGACAACCAGCAATGGTAATGCCAATATGAGCGAAGTAGTTACTATTTTATTCATTTAAATCCTTATTATTTAAAAAGTTTTATTTGGCTATTATATTTGAAAAAAGTGAAAGTAGCATAAAATATGATATTTAATTCTTTAGCATTCATAGAGAACTTAAACGTAAAAGAGCGTTTAAAGCATTTGGGAAACAAAAAGAAAAAGCCTTGTAAGTTAAAAACATTTCGCTCAAATATGATGCTCAACCCCCTAAAACTAAAACACCTCAACAATATGGATAACTTAGCGTGTGACATGGTAACGCTTAATCTTGAAGATGCCATTGCCCCAAGTCGAAAACAAGAAGCCTTGCATAACATTGCTCTTTTTTTGTCTCATTTAGAAGCTTCTAAGAGTTTTATTATTGTTAGAACCAACCCCTTAAATGAAGGAGGACGCGAAGAGATAGCTTTTTTAAACAGCTTTTGCTTTGATGCAGTGCGTGTGGCAAAGATTAAAAGCCGTGAAGAGATTTTAGAGATAGATAGATTACTTAAGAGTGAAATTGAGATACATATCTCACTCGAAACAAAAGAGGCATTTGCCAATTTGGCTAGCTTTGGAGGGATTGAGCGATTTACTACGGCAAACATTGGCATTTTAGACCTACTCACCTCTTTAGGACTTCCACAATCCTTAGTAACACAGGACAATCCTACCATTCAGTACATTCTCTCTAAATTTTTAATAGATGCTAAAACAGCAGGAGTAAATCCCATCTCATTTATGTTTCAAGAGTATCAAGATGTTGAGGGCTTCAAAGCGTGGTGTGAGCTAGAGAAAAAAATGGGCTTTACCACCAAAGCCTGTATGGGTCCTGCTCAAGTAGCCATTGCCAATGAGGTGTTTAGTATAGATAAAGAGGCTATTG
>JALSHP010000197.1 GCA_026982175.1 Campylobacteraceae bacterium | reverse complement strand
CTCTCTATTGGGAACTATGATGCCATGATGAAGCGTGTGGAAGAGATTAAAGAGTTCTTAACTAATACCCCTGCCCAAGGCTTATGGATTGCCAGTTGTATCTCCTATGAATATGGATTTAGAATACCTATTATTCACTACTTATCCAACATCAAAGAGACCAATCACATCTTTGGTTATTGTACTTCAGCAGAGTATTTTAATACCTTAAATGAACCCCATACCTATCACAATCAAACTTTTTTAATGGCAAGTATCACAGAATCAAATGCTGAATATATTGCCCTTGCAGATTCTAAAGAGCTAAATATTGGTCCTGTTGAACTTGCCAATGCCAACAAAAACCTCTACTCCATTATGCACAGTACGGCGAGAGAACTAAACCAATTAACTGAAAACTTAGAAAATATTGTCGATCAAAGAACCAATGAATTGGCACAATTAAACAAAGAGTTACAGATTAAAATTAAAGATGCTGTCCGAAAAGAGAAGCGTCAAAATGCCATTATGAACCAACAGTCACGTTTGGCTTCCATGGGGGAAATTTTAGAAAACATTGCCCATCAGTGGCGACAACCACTCAATACTGTCTCATGGATTATGAATGACACCCTCATTAAAGCACAACTTGGACAAAGTGATGAAGTGAACTTAGAAGAACTAGCCAAAAAAGTAAATCACTCCATTCAGTTTCTATCTGAGACAGTTGAAGATTTTAGACGATTTGTTGACCACTCTGATATTCCACAAACTTTTGACTTAAAAAAGGTCATTAAATCCACTATCTTACTCATAAAAGAGACCCTTATTCGCTTAGACATCAAGATAGAACTCTACTGTGAAGACAACATTAAATACAAAGGCTATGAGAATGACATCAAGCATGTTGTGATGAATATTATTAACAATGCTCGTGATGCCTTTGAAGAGAATAATATAGACAATGGTCTCATTGTTATTCGTGTCTATCATGAGACCGATGCCTTGCTGATTACCATTACAGACAATGCAGGAGGTATTCCAAAACCAATTCTTAAAAATATTTTTGAACCTTACTTTACCACCAAACACAAGACCAAAGGGACAGGGTTGGGACTTTATATGTCAAAAGAGATGATAGAGCGAGTAAAAGGAAGCATTGAAGTGCCAAGTATTATCAACGGCAAAACTACTTTTTTAATTACCTTACCTGATGAGGGAGCCGTTGAAACACTCCCTCCAGAGAAAAATCAGTTAGAGGATTAATCCTTTTTTTGATTAAGGAACATACGCAATGGTAGGAATTCCTGTTCCTTCAGGTAGCCCACACATTAAGTTGGCTGCCACCATCGCTTGAGATGATGCTCCACGCAAGATATTATCAATGGCGATGTTTACAAAGAGTCCATTTTTATTTCTTTTAGCAAAAATATCACAAAAATGTGTTCCTGCTACTGATTTTAAATCCACAGGCTCTTCACGAATACGAATAAAAGGGTCATCTTCATACTGTTTTTTCAAAATTTCAATGGGGTCAATATCCTCTTTTAGCGTCGCATACACAGAGATTAACTCTCCACGTGTTACAGGAATAAGATGGGGAACAAAGTTTACATTTAAACTCACCCCTTTAATTTTTTCTATCTTCTCGGCTATCTCAAAACTATGTCGATGCACCAAAGGATTATAGGCAAACATATTTTCATTAATATTTACAAAGTGTGAAGTCTCTGCTAGTTTTTTCCCTGCTCCCGTAAGTCCAGACTTTGCATCTACAAACAAAGGTGCATCTGCTTCTAAAAAAGAGACAAAAGGTAAAATTCCTAAAAGTGTTGCCGTTGGATAACAGCCAGGTCCAGCTGCTAATTTAGTCGTTTTTAAAGCTTCACGATAATACTCAATCAAGGCATAAACTGATTTGTCTAAATTTTCTCTGTCTTCATGCTCACAATAGACAGCCTCATAGGTTTCTAATTCTAAGCGATAATCAGCCGATAAATCTACTACTTTAACACCCTTAGCAATTAAGCCTTTTGCAAACCCCATAGAGGCTTTATGAGGTAAAGCTAAAAAGACGAGGTCACACTGTTCAGCTACCGACTCGACTGACGCTTTTTCCACTGGATAACTGATTACATCAACCAAAGAGGGGTGTAATGCTTCTATCACACTATCACCCTTAGTGGTTGCCAAATATTTTAGAACAAAATTTGGGTGCGTTAGCAACATTTTAATCAATTCTAAGCCAGTATATCCACTCGCTCCCACGACACCTACATTTGTCATTAGAGTCTCATCGCTTCTATGGATTCTATGTCAAAAGCTTTTGTACCAGAGGGGAGTTGAATGGTCGCGTCATCGCCTTCTTCTTTTCCTAACAATGCTTTTGCCATAGGTGAACCTGATGAAATCCACCCTTTATCTAAGTCTGACTCTTGCGCACCTACAATGGTATAAACAACTTCCGAATCATCTTCTTGGTCAATCAGCTCCACACGTGAGCCAAAGGAAACACGATCATGTGCCAATTTTGAGGGGTCTATGACTTGCGCTCTTCCAACCAAATCGGTTAAGTCTAAAATACGCGCTTCCATCATCCCTTGTTTGTCTTTGGCAGCATGGTACTCTGCATTCTCTTTTAAGTCTCCAAGCTCTCGTGCCACATCAATAATGTGGGCAATCTCTCCACGCTCTA
>JALSHP010000196.1 GCA_026982175.1 Campylobacteraceae bacterium | reverse complement strand
CGTTCCTGATTGGTCATACCAAAGTTCAAAATGGCTAAGGTCAATGCCTGAAGCCTCCTGCATCGCCCATAAAAAATCTTGGGTCGTAACAGCTTGACCATCAAAGGTTTCAAAGTAGAGGTCGGTTGCTTTTCGGTACGCCTCTTCACCTAAAAGGGTGTGTACCATGCGAATTACTTCTGCTCCTTTTTCATAGACCGTAGCCGTGTAAAAGTTGTTCATAGAGAGGTAAGATTTTGGCTGAATGGGGTGAGCTGTGGGAGAGGCATCTTCTACAAATTGATAGCCTCTTAAATCTTTCACATCGTTAATGCGTTGCACCTCTTTAGAGTTTAAATCAGCCGAAAAACATTGGTCACGAAAAACCGTTAGCCCCTCTTTAAGCGTAAGTTGAAACCAGTTTTTACAAGTTACTCTGTTACCTGTCCAGTTGTGAAAATACTCATGGGCTATGATGCTCTGAATACGCATAAAGTTATCATCAGTTGCTACATCTGCGTCAGCTAAGACAGCTGCTGTGTTAAAAATATTTAGCCCTTTGTTCTCCATCGCCCCCATATTAAAAGCATCAACGGCTACAATGTTGTAAATGTCAAGGTCATACTCTCGTCCATACTTCTCTTCGTCCCAAACCATCGCTTCTTTGAGAGATTTCATCGCATGGTGACACTTGGATTCATTGCCTAAGTCACAGTAGATATTAAGTTCAACTTTATTGCCTGAAGCTGTGGTAAATTCATCGTTTACCACCCCTAAGTCACCTGCAACAAGTGCAAAAAGGTAAGAGGGTTTAGGGTGTGGGTCGTGCCATGTCATTGTGTGTCGTCCATCTTCTAAGCTTAGGTAATCAGAAGCTTTGTTTCCGTTGGAAAGTAAAAGAGGATACTTTAAAGCATCGGCAATAATGGTCGTAGTAAACACCGACATCACATCAGGTCGGTCAAGATAAGGGGTAATGCGTCTAAAGCCCTCTGGCTCATTTTGCGTACAATAAATCCCACTCGAAAGGTACAATCCCTCTAGCTCTGTATTTTGTGCTGGGTAGATTTTATTGACAATTTTGAGGCTAAAGTTTTGAGGTACATTATTAATAGTGAGCTGTTCATCTTCATAGCTAAAATCTTTGCTCTCAATCTCATCTATAAAGATACGCTCTAACTCTAAATCAATGCTATCGAGTGCTAAACTATTGATGCTCTCATTGACTTTTGAAATCTCCATAACATTGGTCACGGTAGTATAATCCTCATTTAGCTCAAAGCTAAGGTTTACGGAGTTAATTTTGAAGTTTGGTTCTTGGTAATCTTTTAAGTGTATGGCGTTTGCTTGGGACATTTTTTCTCTTTGTGTTGGTATTTAAATTATTTATATAAAAACTGATTGGACAAATTTAATAATGGGACTAAATTCTTCTCTTGACAAGTCCCATAAGCCTGTGTCTCCATTAGTGTCTATAAATGAAAATTGGGCTTGATTTCGGTTACGAGGTTTTGCTGAAAATTTGATATAAGCTTCGACTTCATGTTTGTCTATGGCTCTTTTTTCAATCTCTTCTATGCTATTTGTCAAACATTTTTTGTACTCTTGAAAACATTGAAGTTGAGGAATTTTGGCTATATCCAATGACGATAAGAGTAGCGTTTCTAAGTTTCCTAGTTCACTATTGTTTGGTGTTAGAAATGTGCTAAATTTATTGCTATCAATTGTTGATTTTTCAATGGCTTTCATAACAGACTGTTTTGAGGCTTCAAAATCTTTATCGGCATCAGAGATGATGGCTATTTTAGCTATATTGTTTTCATCGGGTTTAAGAATCTCTTTCAAGGTAAAAAGTAAATTGTCTTGCCCTTTTAGATTAATGATTTGAAAATTAGGGTGCTTCTTATTTCTAAAAGTAATGACTTTAGATTTACTTCCTCGTGTGGGTGCAATAAAATCATAAAAATCAAAGCGTTCATCTAGTTGAGCATAAATATATCGTACTAAATTGACATCGGTAATGCCCTCTACTAATAAAACAGTCATTAACGTATATCCATTCCCGATTCAACCGTAGCAACAAAAGAGCTATGATTTCTTATGACAGGATAAATAACATCATCTTTGTCTTTTTGAAGTTTAACAGAAGCAATTTTATTAAACTTCATCGCTTCACTTGCATCATTTAACGCTTGGATAGATTCTAAATTATGGGTCGTCACAAAAAGCTGAATCTCTTCTTTATCAACTATCTCAATAATGGCTTTCCAAATGTCATAGAGTTTGGTGTAGTGAATTCCGTTTTCTACTTCATCTATAAAAACTCTATCTCCGTTAGATAGAGATAATAGTGTGGCTAATATTTCTATATAACGGTTTGTTCCTTCTCCCAATTCTGAAGAGACAAGTGACCTTTCAGGATTTTGAAGATTTATGCGTAAAAGCATTTCACCATCTAAAAGTTGTGGCTCTATCCATTCAATATCTTTGTCTAAAAGTTTTAAATAGCTTAGAAACTTGTGTTGTATTCCTTTTGATTGAATTTCTGAGTATAGTTCTACAAGCCATTTATTTGTTGGTTTTGAGGAATTAATATAATTATAAGCTTCTACAGTAATAGTAGAAATACTATCTATAGGTAAGATATTTATATTTTCATTCAGACGACTAACTATAAAGTTATTATAGTCTTGTTTCAGTTTTTTTAATTCTTT
>JALSHP010000195.1 GCA_026982175.1 Campylobacteraceae bacterium | reverse complement strand
GGTAATATTATCTATCGCCTCAACCCCTGAGCTGTCCATTACTCTTGCATCTTTAAAGTCAATGACTACCTCATCTGGGTCATTTTGAACATCAAACTGTTCATTGAATGAAGTGACTGAACCAAAGAAGAGAGGTCCCTCTAACTCATAGATTTTTTTACCCTCTTTGTCGATTGAACTGTTGGCGTGTATCTTGGCATGTTTCCACGCAAATACCAAAGCAGAGATGATAATCCCTGCAATAACTGCTACAGCTAAATCTGCAAGAACCGTGATGATAGTGACCACAATAAGCACAAAAGCATCAGATTTTTGCATGTGTCGTAAACGTTTAAGTGAAGAGAACTCAAATGTACCAATGCTTACCATGAACATAATCCCCACCAAAACAGCCACAGGAATGGCAGCGATAACAGAGGAGAAACTTACCACTAAAACAATGAGCAGAACAGCAGCAGTAAACGAAGAGAGTCGCCCCAATCCACCAGAGGTGAAGTTGATGACCGATTGTCCTATCATGGCACACCCTGCCATGCCTCCAAAGAGTCCAGATGTTGTATTTCCAAGACCCAATGCCACACACTCTTTGTTTCCTGAACCACGCTCACCTCCCATTTCATCTAGTACAGAGAGGGTTAATAGTGACTCAATGAGACCTACAAGTGCGACAATGAATGCTATTGGTAAAATAATTCTCATAGCCTCCCATGAAAAGAGTTCGCCCATTGGCATGACAAAACTAGGCATAGAGACAGAAGAGAGGTCAGCTAAATCACCGACAACTTTGGTGGAGATTTCTCCAAAATAGACCACCAAAGTAATAAGCACAATCGCCACCAATCCAGCAGGAACGGCTTTGGATACTTTGGGTAAAAAGTGCATCGTTAGCATGGTAATAGCAATGATAATATACATGATGTAGTTCTCTATAAAACTCGCTTTGATAATCTCTATCCATGAGTCATACTGTTCAATATTGGCAGGAGCTAAAAAGGTGAGTTGTGCCATGGCAATGACAATGGCAAGACCATTTACAAACCCAAAGAGAGCAGGTTGAGGGACTAAACGGATAAATTTACCCATTTTAAAAAGTCCAATGGCTATCTGTATGAGACCTGCAATAATGGAGGTGAGTAAGATGTAGTTGAGTACCATCATAGAGAGTGCCTCTTTGTCAAGTTCGGGGTACATCGCTTTGACCGAAAGACCTAAGCCCACAAAGACAACGGCAACAGAACCAGTAGCTCCTGAAATCATTCCTGGTTTACCACCAAGTAGGGCTGTAATAAGTCCAATAATAAAAGCCCCATAAAGTCCAACCACAGGAGAGACCCCTGCAATGAATGAGAAAGCAATTGCTTCAGGTACGAGTGCCACGGCAACCAATGCCCCAGAAAGCACATCATTTTTAATGTTTTGAGTAGAGTAATTTTGTAAATTAATCAATAGAGTTCCTTGTAACCTGAGTTCGACGGAATATCATAGCCACAAAAGTCTAAAAATAGGTAAGGTTTCCAAAATTAAATTTGTAGGACTAGCCGTAGCTAATTCAAGAATTTTATTTAGGGAAGATTGCCTATTTTTAGGATTCCCTTTGGGTTTTACGAGGTTTCCCATATGCTTAGACACATTTTTTTGAATTAACCAGTTAGTCCTGCAAAAATGTGACATTGCCTATGAAAAACCTCGTAAAATTGTGACTATGATATTCCGTCGAACTCAGGTTTTGAATTTTAACGCGTAAAATAGTGGGCGAATTTTACCATTTAAGCTATTAGGTTCTCATTGTAATGAGAGAGCGTAAATATGTTATAATACCCACAATAAGACAGAGGAGAAAAGATGAGCCATTATGATGTCATTGTCATTGGAGCAGGTATTGCAGGGTGTTCATCTGCTTATTTTTTAAAAGAAAAAGGGTTGAGAGTTTTGGTACTTGACCGTGATGGCATTGCAAAACGTGGTGGCTCGGCTGCTGCTGGGGCATTTGTCTCTCCCAAAATTGGCAAAGGCTCAAGCCTTCAGAGTTTGACCAATGAAGCGTTTGAGTTTTCTAAAAACTTTTACCTTGAACATTTTCCTGAACACTTTAGACAGACAGGGGTGGTGCGTATTCCTAAAGATGAAAAAGATGCACAATCTTTTGTGGAGTATGAAAAATATGACAACTCACAGCGTCAATGGCTTGATGTAAACTCTTTAAAAGCTTTGGGGATTAAGAGAGCATGGGAGAGTTTTCTCTTTGATGAAGCAGGGGTTTGTGATGCTCCTAAAATGTGTGAAGCTTTTTTAAAAGAGATTGATTTTGTGAAATATGAGGTTAAATCTTTAGCGTATGATGAGGGTGTCTGGTCGGTCGGTAACTACCGTGCTTCCAAACTCATTTTAGCCACAGGGTATGAAAACCGATTTTTTGACATGCGTTACATGGGCGTTAAAGGAACATGGGGAACACGTGGAGACTATGAGAGTGCCTTAAATCTCCCTGTCTCAATGCATAAAAAAATTTCAGTTTCGGCTAACTTAGATGGCATTGTAAAGATTGGAGCAACACATGAGAAAGAGGTTGATACTTGTGTGGCATGTGGTGAAAAACCACTACAAGGTCTGTTTGAAATTGCTTCTGAAATGGTCGATACTTCAGATTTTAAACTCAAAAAGAGCTTTTGTGGCATGAGGGCAGGGTCTAAAGACTATTTTCCTTTGGTGGGT
>JALSHP010000194.1 GCA_026982175.1 Campylobacteraceae bacterium | reverse complement strand
ATCATAAGATCTCTTAGCATCATTATCAAAGGTAAAGATGCCATGATTATGTAAAATAATCCCCTCACAACTCGCCCAATCAAAATCACGTGTCATCTTGTAAATCTCATGAGCTAAGATGAAGCCTGGCATAATGTAAGGCACAATCAAAAAGTTAGGAAAAAGTTTTTCAATATGCTCTTTACCCTGAACTGAATTTGAAATGGTCACCACAGCATCTGCATGAGTATGGTCAACCACTTTAAAAGGAATGAGTGCATGAAGTATCGCTTCCACCGAAGGGTTTGGAGCAGAGGCATCTATCATCGCCTCCTTTTGTCCTGAAACCATGTCGGTGTCACTAAGCTTCTCTAGCTTTACCATTGCTAAAAGTGTTTGCATCTTCACAGGAGCAAAACCCTCTGCTTTAATGCTCACCAAGTCCCATCCACTTCCTTTTACATAGAGTATCTCTTCGCCATCAACCATTGATTTTACAGAAGTATTTCCACCACCGTGAAGCACCAACTCATCTGAACGACCCAATAAATTTGAAGAGAAGACACGCAGTTCTAAATCGGTTTTATAAGAAGAAGCTTCCTCTGCTGTCCATAAATTTTTCATTATTTTAACACTTCTAGCTCATCAGTATATTTATCTTCACAGTAAGGCTCATAGCTTGACTTATAAACAGCATAGTGAGCTGATGCTTTATGTCCATCTAAGGCTTTCTCATCTCGCCATGTCTCCACAGCCATAAAACGTCTAGGCTCATTCTCATACTGAAAAATCTCATAAAAAAGAGAGCCATCTTCTGCTTTGCTAGGTATTACCATCGCCGAAAGAAGCTCTTTCATTTTGGCTTCACTTCCCTCTTTTGCTATAAATGTTACGCTTTTTGTGATTGTCATTTTCTTTCTCCATATTATTTTTAAATGGATTATAGCAAAGTTTATTTTACGCACTCCTAGAAAAGATGATAGACTAACTTTTTCACCTATTCAATCTCACTTGGCAATGCATCAATAAAAATCTGAAAACTACTATTTTTCAAAACTAACTTCATCAGTTTCTTATGTTTTAAAAAATCTTGAGTTAACTTATCATAGGTTTTGTAACTTTTAGTAACCTTAATATTTTTTGATTCTCTCTGTAAAGTTTCAAAACAGCCACTGACTTTTTCATTTTTAAAGTTCTTATAAATAGGCAAAATCCAACACTCCAATGAATGTACTGAAATAGCAAAAATAATTTTTGATTTATATTCTTCATAAAATGCTTCTTTACTATCTATTTGAGCAATTAGCCTCTCTATCACTTTCTCAATCAACTCTTCTGTTGATAAATTCTGTTGAGTGACTCCAAAATTAATATGTTCTGAAATATCAGTATCTATCTGAATAATAATATATTCACTGTTCAGCACATCATCTCTAAATCTTTTTTGGCTCAAATACTCTAAAAGCATCTCCCATCCACCAAACTCTCCCTCTAGTTGCTTTTTATTTGTAGCATCAAATGGAGGTTGTAGGGCCTGAATTTCTTCATCTAAATCATCATAATCTTTATAAAATCCACACAAAATATTTTCAATAACTATCTGGTCAGTCACTCCCTCACAGGCTAATACAAACTTTGCCATCTAAAAACCTTTTGGCAATCCACCTAAATAGCCACGCATAAAGGCTTCAGAGAGATGTAACGGCTCATTATCTGATGATTTTGGTTTATCTTTGGCTGCTATCTCTTTCATTCGTGTATGCCCTTTTTTATTTCGAGAGACAACAAAAAGTTTCTGTTCTTCATCATTGAGGTCAATACCATCTAAAATAGCAGGATTATGTGTGGTTAAAAATATTTCTTTGTCATACTTCTTTGCTAATTTAGTAAGTATGGTCATAAGTTTTGTACAAAATTTTGGATTTAGTGAAGCATCAATGTTATCTATGGCAAAAGCTTTTGGGGTTTCTTTAGCTACTATAAGCGTGATGTAAAAAAGAATAAACAGGAAACCCTCATTGGCACTCTGTTGAGTAAACTCTCTATATAAATATTTATCTTTAATCATTACAATATTCTCTAAACTATCTGTAGGAATGGTAATATCTTCAAACCAATTAAAGAGTTGTAAAGACTCTACAATAGTATTGATATAACTTTTATCTTCGTAGTTATTTATAACCTGTAAAAGCTTTAAAAGTCCCTCACCATTTATTCCTAAAGGTTGAATTTGCCCCTCTTTTTGGAATACTCTTAGAGAAGTGTTTTCAGGAGAGTATATAATGAAATTATGAAAATTAATCTTCTTTTTCAATTCATTAAAATAATAAGCTAACTCATTAAACTCATTATACTCTTCTTCTGATTGAACATAAGATACCTTACCAAAATAGTCCAAAGCAGTATTATATAAATTACTATTTATAATCCACTCTGAATATATTTCATTCGTATGGGAAAAAGAATAAGTTTCTGAAATTTGCTCTTGATTCATATAATCTATATTGATAATAATATCCTTAGTTATATCCTCTTCCTCAAAAGCACTCCTCATCAATTCAGGTTCAGGCACTCTCAATCCACGACTCACTAAAAACTCATTCGCCAACATATTAGACTCACTAGCCGAAACAAAAACCAAAGCTTCAAGCAGATTACTCTTACCCGAACCATTCTCTCCAATAAAAAGATTTACTCTTCCGACTTCTAGTTCTAAGTCATAGATGGATTTAAAATTTTGTATATGAATTTTTT
>JALSHP010000193.1 GCA_026982175.1 Campylobacteraceae bacterium | reverse complement strand
ATGCCAATGAAGAAAAAAATTCCTATTACGCCACTTGAAGAAGCACGAGGAGTTCAAACTACCATGAGGGTTAAAGACCCTCAATATCGTTTAAGCGACCCAGGGGTGGGACTGCGTAATAATGGACGAAAAGTATTGACTTATGCTGACTTAAAAAGTTTGGAGGGCATTGCTGATACTAAATACCCTGACCGAGAGATTATTTTACGTCTTACAGGAAATATGGAACGTTATATGTGGTCGATTAATGGGATTAAGTATGAAGATGCAAAGCCCCTACAATTCCATTATGGTGAGCGTTTGCGTATTACCTACATTAACGATACGATGATGAATCACCCCATGCATTTACATGGAATGTGGAGTGACTTAGAGACAGGTGAAAATCAATTGGTGCGAAAGCACACGGTTATTGTGCAACCTGGCTCAAAGATTAGTATGCAAGTCACCGTTGATGCCAAAGGTGAATGGGCGTATCATTGTCACTTGCTGTACCACATGGGTGGTATGTTTAGAAAAGTCGTAGTAGCCTAAAGGATAGAGGATGAAAAATATAATAAAAACAACCATAACAAGAACCCTAAAAACAACTTTGCTTCTTACAACCGTCGCAACCATAAGCCACGCAGGAATGAGTGATGACCCTTTACGTGGCATGTTGACCATTGACCAGTTAGAGTACCAAGACAATAGTGAAAAAAACATCGCTTGGAACACAAACTTTTGGCTAGGAAAAGACCTCAATAAACTTTACTTTTACACCGAGGGAGAAAAGCCAAAAGGGGAATCGGTAGGGAGTGAAAACCAATTGGTTTATAGCCGTGCCATTGCTCCTTTTTGGGACATTCAATATGGTGTGGGGTATGACAAAACAGCAACTGATTCACAAACATGGGGCGTGATAGCCCTGCAAGGTTTAGCTCCTTACTTTTTTGAAACCAGAGGGGCATTGCTTGTAGGAGACGATGGAAACTTAGGTTTAAGACTAGAAGCAGAATATGAAGCATTGTTTACTCAAAAACTAATCTTGACCCCAAGTGTATCATTTGATGCTTACTCAAAAGACAATGTAAGCATGGGTCTAGGAAAAGGTCTCTCCAACATAACCGCAGGAATGCGTTTACGCTATGAGATACGGCGTGAATTCGCCCCTTATGTGGGTTGGGAATGGAGTAAAAACTTTGGTAACACGGCTGACTTATCTCCTTTAGATGAGGGCTATGCTGTTACGGGATTTCGGGTTTGGTTTTAATTTGTTAAGATTTTTTCTATCTTGTAAAATATGCTTTATAGATTAAATCTTCTATGCTATTATTCGAGAATAAAGGATAACAATGATTTACAAAACAACAACGAACATGAACATGAGTAGGGTTAAAGAGGAGCTTGAAGCAAAAGCAAAAGAATTTGGGTTTGGGATACTCAAAAGTTACGCTTTTCAAGATATTTTAAAAGAGAAAGGTTTTCCCATAGAGCAAGAGGTGACAGTCTATGAACTTTGTAACCCAGCAGCAGCACAAAAGGTTTTGAGCGAAATTGTCGAGGTTTCTGTTTATTTGCCTTGTAGACTCTCTATCTATGAAGAGAATGGAAAAACTGTTTTAGCTACCATGGGCTTTGAAGACATGTTAGGAAGTGTTGAGATAGAAGAAAGTTTCAAACTTTTTATGTCAGAAATTTTTGAGGAATTAAAGGCTTTGATGAACGCTTGGAATGAATCTGTTATTCAATCATAATTTGCTTATTTCCAAAAACTAACACTTTTCTAATAACTTACTAATAAATTGCTTATACTTTTATATTAAACTTCTTTCATCAAAGTCTTAAAGGATAAACAATGAAAAAGTTAATTATGAGTTCACTAACAGTAGCGTCACTTCTTTTGGTGGGGTGTGGAAGTACAACAGATGAAACTTCTACTGAAAGTAGTGGGTATAATGGTGTAGATATGAGTGCCAATAGTACAGCGAGTACAACGACCACCAAAGCCTATTTTGGAGATAAGGTTAACAATCTTGTGGTGGTAGTTGATGTTGATAATATGAAGTTGTTAGAGAGTATTGCAACAGGACATGAGGTCTCTTACGCGGCGGAGGTTATTAAAACAAAAGCTACTGAACATGCTGTTAACCCTAAGCTCTATGTCGATAATCGTGGGAGTAACTTTATTGATGTATTTGATTCTGCTACTAATACTATTACTAAAAGTATCCCTTTAAAGTTTTATCCACGAAGTATTTCGGTGCAGGAGAAAACAGGGTTGGTGGCTGTTTCAGGGACAAATAAAGCGATGACAGCAATTATAGACAGTGCTACAGACACGGTAATTGCAACGGTAGGTAATGATGTGGTAACACAACCGACAACGAGTGGGCATAGCTATGTATCGAGTGGTACGTTGGCATCTGGGCATCCTCATTGGTTAGATGAAAATCATTTTGTACTTATAGATAGACAAAATAAAAAGATAGATACCTATAAGCTAACAAAAAATAGTGATGGAACATGGTCGACGGCTTTGGTTAATTCATTGGCTACCTCATCACCTGTGCATAATTTAATTCCACCAGAGGTTCATGGTCAAAAACACTCACATAAAAACGCTACTATTTTCTATGCTACAGCAGAGGGTGCTACTGGGGTTTATCCATCTATTTTGAAGTTAACTTTTACCCCAAGTGAAGGCTTAAGTTTAAGTGAAGAGTTACCATTAAAAGCGACTGGATTTACAGCAGACCA
>JALSHP010000192.1 GCA_026982175.1 Campylobacteraceae bacterium | reverse complement strand
TATATTAAAAACCATTAAACTGCCAAAATTTGCTCAAGAGGGTGTTACCTTTGACAATGAGGGGTATGTCTATTTCGCAGATGACAATGGAGCAGTTTTAAAATATCTTTTTCACGGTAATTCAAGTTTAAGTACTAAAGAAGAAAACTTTGTAAATTAAAAAGTCTATGAGGACTCCAAGCAAAAAGTTTTCTAGTTTGTTTTATGTTAGAAAGTTTGTTTAGATTGATGAAGTTAATAGCAAAATTTCGTATCATAGTTTGAACAAATGGGATTTGACCAATTCTAGTACGACAAGCATCTTCTTCAAAGCTTACATCTTTTACATAATGAAGTGAGTTTTCAATCTTCCAATGACTTCTAATGATATGAAGAAAGGTTTTGGCATCAACCTCTAAACTTGAGATATAACGATGTGTCTCTTTACTGTATTTCCCATAGGATAGTACAGTAGAAGTTATAGTGATAATTCGTTTAACATTTCTCCAATTATCTTTAATTTGATAAAGGTCATCATAAACTTGACATACTCTTTCTTCATATCGACCATGAGTGTTATGTTCATAGCTTGTATACTCATCAATGGGTTCAGATACTGAACTATTAAAGTCTACCCATTTTAATAACTCTTTCGTATTTCCTTTAACTTGTGCAACATAATCATGACCTTTTCTAATAATCTTGTTTAGTGTTTTTTTTGGGTGTGCATCGCATCCATGGTGATGACACAGTTTTTTAGATTTAAATTATCTAGTAATTCTATTAGGGCAGGAATTTCATTGCTTTTCTCTTCCACTTGATTTTGAGTAAGTACTAATTTTGAATCTGTTAAAAATAGAGAAACGATATGTCTCGCCTTTTGATTCATCTCTTTACTTTTTGAACCTCTCATTGTCTTCCCATCCGTAGCAACAATAGTAAGTCCATCACCATTCTCACTTAATCCCTCTATCCACTCTCGTTGTAACTTCTCTATCTCTTCCGAATCCATATTTAAAAATGTATTTCTTATTGTCGTATACGCTGGTGCTTTGAATGGCTTTTCTAAAAATTTAGCTATTTCTCTTTTTCGTTCTTTCATCCATACTGACATATCCTCAAAACTATTTGCTCCTGACATTACTGCTAATAATGACAAAAAAAGTATCTCACTTGGATTCGTATACTTCACTTTATTTTTTCTGTAATCTTTTAGCTTTCTAAACTCTTCTAATAATTTTCTCATCTTGCTATTTTACTCTTTATAGCTTCTTTAAATATTAAACTTGAATTACCGTGACCAATAGTTAATGGTGAAAAATAATTTTAGTGTTTAGGAAAATTTTAATATATTAAATCAAAATTTAATGTCAATAAGAATAATAAAAAACATTTAATGTGATAGGTAAAGGAGTATAAAGAGAAGAAATAAAGCATTTAAAAGTTAAGCGTTTAAAACGCCTAACTTTTACTTTTAGTCTCTTTTTTCTTGGTAGATTTTTTATCACTTTTTGAAGAAGATTTTTTTGTTTTATTAGATTTACTATTAGAACTTTTTTTACTATCTTTTTTCTTACTTGAACTCTTTTTAGTAGATTTTTTACCACCACAAGCTACCGCTTTAATATCTTTCTCAACATTTTTAACCAATGCCTTACCAAATCCTTTAATCTCCAATAAATCTTTTGCTGATTTTAAAGTGTGTGATTTTCGATACTTTATAATAGCTGATGCCTTCTTATCACCAATACCTTTAATACACATCAAATCATCTTTCGATGCCTTTTGAACATTAATTGCAGAGAGGAATGAAAGCGTAATTGCTAACATAAATAAGATTTTTTTCATAAATTTTCCTTAAAAATAAATATGAGCATAGTGCTCTAATAAAGTATATCAGAAATAAGTGTATTAAACGTGATTATGGGAATAATAAAGAATTAAAAAATCTGTAACTATTCAGTCCTTCTACCAACAAAGCAAGGCAACTCCCCACGAAAGAGGAGTTCCAAGGCTAAAGAAGAAGAGACATCATGCTTACGACAAGTAGATAGATAGCTTCTAACCCTACAGAAGATTTCAGCACCTTTTTTAGACCTAAAAGAGCCAGAGATTTTTTGATGCACTTTGGTCATGCGAATATCATTCTCTCCTTGATTATTGGTAAAGGGAACGAGAGGATTGTCCAAAAATCTCAATACATCATCTTTAAAATTTATCAATCGTTCAAGTAAGGCTCTGGATTTTGTTCTTTTTAATCTTCCTCTTTGTCCAGCTTTTCGAGTGTTTTCATCGGGTGGAGGAGACTCTTTTTGTGCCTCTTGTAAAATATCATCGTATTTTTGTCGATATTCTTTGGTTTTCTCTTTAGATAAAGCACTGTTAGGAGTTTCATGAACTTCATGGTTCATCTCTTTAAGTAAATCTACTATTTTTTTCGCCCAATCTTTTTTATCATGGTCGATTACTCTTTGTAGCTCTCTAATATGATGAGCATTACATAATGCATGAGTCATCTCTTTGTATTTGTAGTAGGGCTTCCAGTGGTCATGTACCAATATACCTTTGAAGTCAGGTAGAACGTTGGCTCTATCCATTGCCTCTTGTCCTCTTTTCTCATCTACTGTGAAATAGGTATATTTACTATTTGAAGCAGAGTGTAGCCAGTTTCGTTTACCTGCTATATTGACTCCTGTCTCATCAGCATGAAGTAGTGGCTCTTTTCTTATGCTATTTATCAACCATGCTTCAAACAGTTCTAACTTCTCATATG
>JALSHP010000191.1 GCA_026982175.1 Campylobacteraceae bacterium | reverse complement strand
CCAAAGCCATTGATGATGACTATATTCAAATAACTTACCAAAAGCTCAATCAAGAGAACTCTTTTCATACCGCTACCATTGAAAAAAGAGAAGAGAAGTATGGAACGGAGTCCATATTTTTTAATATCAATAAAAATGAAGAGCCAACTTTTCTACACGCCTACAAAAAAGCCCTAGAAGCCGTTAAAGTTCAACAGAGAAAACATATCTTAAATTTGGGCATCAACAAAGGCGATGAGTTTGAACTCATAGAGCAACTTATTTCTAAAGAGCATTTTGACAAGATAGCGTTTTCAGGCATTGACCATTCACAATCGGCACTAAAGTATGCCAAAGAGCGTTTTCCTAAAGATAATGTGAAGTTTTATAGAGAAGACATTAATGCCTTAAAAAATTTAACACTCCCCAAAGCTGACCTCATCATAAGCATTGGAACATTGCAGAGTCCTAGCATCAACTACAAACCTTTTCTTATGTCATTGGTTCAAGAGCATTTAACAGCTGATGGTGCATTTATCTTAGGGTTTCCCAATTCACGCTGGATAGATGGTGAGCTTATTTACGGAGCAAAAGCCCCCAACTACCCTTACTCTGAAATGTCACTGCTTTTTAACGATGTCATTTTTGCCAAAAAATATCTGCAACAAAAGAAGTTTAGAGTTACTATTACAGGACGAGAGTATATATTTGTTACGGCAACTAAAATTGGAATTTAACACTCTTATAATGTGGAGTTAACTATAATTTTAAAAAAGGGTTTTTTATGAAAAAAACAAATCTACTCCTCCTTGCACTTCTCTTAAGTCTCACATTTACTGCTTGTACCAAAACTAAAGAGACTCCTAAAACTACGCCAAAAGAGCTAACAACAGAGGTCGCCACCCAAAATACAGGGGGATTTTCTAATGCAAAACGTCCAAATGACAATGTTGTCTGTACCAACTGTTATGCCACGTTTAAACTTTCTCGTGCTTCCCAAAAACTCTCTCATGGACATAGCTATATTGAGTGTCCTATTTGTCACAAAGATTATAAAAAGAAGTCTAGATAAGGGCTTTTTTCTCTTCTCTACTCATCTTATGTTTGATGAGATACTCACGCTTACACGCCTCTGAACGTGTTTCATAAGTTTCACTGTAAACCAATACCACAGGTCGTCTAGCACGGGTATATTTTGCTCCTTTAGAGGAGTTGTTATGCTCATCAAGACGACGTTCTAAATCGGTGGTAATACCTGTATAGAGCGTCTCATCTGAACATGCTAATATATAGACAAAATACATCTAAGCCCTTAAACTGCTCTCATCTGAATATGCTCTTCAATCAATGCTATAAACTCTTTTAACTCATGAACATTCATCGCTGACTTAGGAATAATCTTAAAATTTGCAATCCCTGTGTAGAGAATAACATAGTTCTCATCTTCTTTATACTTTCTAAAGGTATCCCAAGGAATGGGTTTTTCATTGTTTCCTACACGAATACCTTTGGCAGAGACTCTTAAAATGGTATCTTTAGAGAGTGTTTCACTACGTTCATAGAGCTTTTTAGATTGGTATGTTCCAAGCATTTTAGTAAGTAGCAGATAGAACGAGACTGCAAAAAAGAGTGTCCCAAAGTTTCTAACTATCTCTCTTGTTTGAGAATAATCTGTGGTAATCACCACAATCATAAATGCCACCATGATGTAAACAGCCATCATAAGTTTTCTAAAACCCATTTTTTGATGTAAGGCTATTGCTTCTAAGTACTGCTCTTGAGTTAGTTTGTATTTTATTTTCACAGCTTTTTTCTCTTTTTTATGTTTAAATTTTTATCTTTTTCTTGCCACCATGGAGACTTTTTTACACTGTTTGGCACAAGCCACTTCAGCCATAAATTCATGATGATAGAGTATCTCATAAGCAGAACCTAAAAGTCTCTCTAGCTCATTTTTCTCCAATAAAAATGCCCGATTAGACGGCTCTTTGGTATTGGCTTCATCATGTAAAAAAGTCTCCACAATCACAATACCCTCTGTTTTTAAAGCACGTTCTATCTTAGGAAAAAGGGTACGTTCCAAATAGTAAGTACAGACAACTAAATCATAAGTATTTTCTTTAAATTCATGTGCTTCAAGGTCAACGACTTGTGCATTAATATGCTCCAATCCCTCCAAAGTCGCTATGGCAACGTCAGAGATGTCTAAGGCATCTACTTCAAAACCCATCTTTGCTAAAAGCTTGGCATTTCGTCCCATGCCACAGGCAATATCTAAGGCACTTTTTCCCTTTGCTTCTTTGGCGTACTGTTCTACAACGGCTAACTCATTTTGAGGTAGTTGTGTGGTTTGATACTTCTCATTCCAACGTTTTTTATCTTCTAAGCTCATCTATCGCTCCAAATCTTTTGATTTTCGACACCATTTTAAAAAGAGTCTATCAGGATTTACCCGTTTATCTATGGGCTTACCCTCTACAATGTTTTCAGCCAACATCTTAGCCATGAGTGGGGCAAAGACAAAACCACGACCACCTAAACCATTACAGACGTATAGGTTGTCCATGTGTAGGGGTTCATCTTTAAGCTTTGCCCCACGCACCAACTTTGGTTCTTGCTCTAACATCTCTTGCACATCAATCACCGAACCCACCAATGGAAAATAGTCTTTAGACCCTGCCCTCATGCCACAAAAGCTCTTTTTGAGTTTAAAATCTGAAGTATCGACCATTTCAGAAGCAATTTCAAACAGACCTTGTAGTGGTTTTTCACCACATGCAACACAAG
>JALSHP010000190.1 GCA_026982175.1 Campylobacteraceae bacterium | reverse complement strand
CTCTTTGATAAGGGCATATTTTGAGAGTTTATCTTCTTTTACATGAATTGTAAAACTGTAAAACTTAGCTCCTTTTTTAAATGCTCCTACCAACCAATGAATGCCCTCTTTATGACTCTCTTGGGCAAAAACAAATTTAATATTTCGGTAGTTTTTTAACCATTGTAACTGCCCATAACTTTGTACAATAGGGGCTTTTAAAAGGGTTTGCAGGGTTATACGTTTCTCTTTGGTGAAAAAAGCTTGAAAAGTTGGAGAGACTTGCTCTGGTGATTCTAAAGAGTAATGCTTCACTTCAGGTAACACCACGCCCTCTTTAATGGGGTGAAAATCAAACGATTTAATGAGCTTTGCCCCATAAAAAACCTTGTTAGGACGGTAGATGAGTTGGGTAATTTTATGCAGTGCCACTTGCATGTCCAAAGGGGTCATTTGCAATTTTCCAGCACCTAAATCAACACGAGGTTCATTGTTTTGCAAAGGGACTAAGGCTAAGTTTTGGTAAAGGGCTTCAATGCTTTTCATGTAGATAGGTCGGTAAAAAGTATTGTCACCACTTTTAGTTCTTTGACGGTATTTAATAAAGCCATCATAAAGAGGCAACATCTTAGAGGAGGTAAAAAGTCGTCTTGCATCAAGCCATGTGCCTGAGGTACATTTAGGGTAACCTTTTTCGGTAACAATCTCATCTGAAGCACTTTTATTACAATATTTCGTATAATATTTATCTCCCCGATTGGCGAAGAGTAAAAGTGAAAATATCTTTCCTAAATTCCCAATTTGAGGAGGGGTTTGGTAGGCACTGTTTTTTTGATAAAGACGCACAAACTCTCCCTCTTCATTGACAACAGAGACCCAAAAACTAGAGAGCTTCTCCTCCTCTAGCTCTTTGTTAATCGTGTGGTTAAAGTAGTAGTTTGGGGCAATCAAAAAGTTAATGCCTATTTTGCTTACCAAACGACTTTTAGGAGAGATGCTATAACTCTGAAAAAGCTTATCTAACTCTTGGTTTACCACCTCTTTAATGCTGTTAAGCAGTCGTTTACTCCGTAGTGGTAAAGTGCTAAAATAGGCTTGGTTTTGTGGGGTTATCTTGCCCACTACCTCCATGAGAACATCAGGGAAATAAGGCAATTTAGGCAGAGGCATCTTCTCTATTTTGGAGACTAAGCCATATTGTTTGTTAATTAATTCGGAGTTATTGACAATGGCAATCGCCTCTTTTTTAATCTTTTCCCATGAGGCTTTTTGTTGTTTAGGTGAGCTATTTAACACATAAGGGTAACGATAGAGTGCCACCATAATGGCTTGTTGTTCCATGGACAAATCTTCAGGTTTTCGCCCAAAGAAAATCTCGGCACAATCTTTAAAGCCATAGCCTTTGTTATCTGCGAAAAAAAATGAACGTGTTGAGAGTAACCACGCTTTAAAATTCATACCATTGTTTGCTTTGAGTAGATGAAAAAATGTTTTGGTGAGTTTTAAGCGTTCTATATTGGTTTTGTTACGCCAATTTGGCTCTTTTTGTAAAAAACTTGTGATTAATTGCTCGGTTAAAGAGGGAGATATTTTCATCTCTAAACTAAACTTCGTCATCATATTGAGCATCATCTCTTTGGTCTCTCTAAATGAAGCCGTAATATCGACCCCATTGTAGTAAAAAGGGTTTTCCACCAATGCTTGGGCAAAGGAAGTAGCATTGTCCTCAAAATTTAAAGAGGCATCATACTTCTCTTGCAGTAGATTCCAAAAAAAGTCAGGGGTCTTCTCCACAAACAAGGAGGGGTGGGTCATGAGACTTTGAGGCTGTGCCATGCTCCCTGCTAATCTATCTTGTAAATCTCTAATCTCAATGGCAGTATCATAATAAAACTTTGGAAAATACTTCTCTTTAAAAAGCTCTCTATCTGGTTTTCCATTAATAAGGCTCACATAATAGACAAAAAGCAAAATTAAAACAAACAGAGGAAATAAGATAAACTTTTTTCCCAATACCTCTTTGATTGTGCCAAAGATTTTTACCATATCTGAACCAATAATAATCGCATGAAGCATCAAAAACTGCCCTATGGATTTACCCACCTTTTTCGCATTTTCTAAAGTATAGTCACGCAGTTCAAAATTCCATTTGAGTTCAGTACGAATGGCTTCTAACTTTAGTTTAATCGCCCAAATAGTTTCAGTCATTGTAAATTTCGTCCATGTAAGCTAAAAGCGTAATGTACTTCTTTTTATCTAGTTTATAGACTTTAAAAGTTGTCTTTTCAAATGTTTTTAATTTACTTTGATGCACCAACAAAAGTTCATTAAAGTGAATGTTATTGCCAATAAGTGTCAGCATCTTATCCATGTGAAAATGGATAACCAACTCATCAACCTTTTGTATGTTTCGCTGATTTGGCACAATAATATGGTAAGAGAAATGCCCCTCAAAAACAAATGGATTTAAGATACGCCGTATATTGTATTTTTGATACTGCTTGACTCTATCATCAGTAAAGTATCTTGCACGATAAGGTTCTTTAGACAAAATGGTAAAAAAGAAGATGAAAAAATCGACTAAAAATCCTAAGCCAATGGCTTTAATATCACTCTGTGTGACATCCGTAGGACTAGAGACACTATCGACAGCTACCACATGGGTGTTGGTAAAAGGGATAATTGCCAAAAGAACATTAATCGTTCGCTCAATCAATTGTTGCTGGTCATTCATATCAAAAAAAGCCACTTTAACCAAGGGTTTGAGCGAACTTAAATGTTCAGCAATAGTATCTATCTTCAGACTA
>JALSHP010000189.1 GCA_026982175.1 Campylobacteraceae bacterium | reverse complement strand
CATGGTCACAGCCATACCCATGGTAGTCATGGTTAATGGTTTTGCAATCCACTTTTTCCAGTTCTCTGGTGTTCCTCTCATGTCCCAGTTTACCTCTTCACCATCATAGTCACCTGCACGAGTACAAACACCATTTTCAACAATGAAGACACCAGTTGGTTTGTCATCTCCTTTAAATCCACACGCGATAACTGAAGAGAAATTAATCTCTGCTAAAGCATCACAAACCTCTGGTTCTGCATTCCATGCATCTTTTAATTGGTTCATCCATTCGCCACTACATATTTTTGCCATATTTTTTCCTTATATTATTGTTTTATTATTTAATAGTATAATGATACATTAAAATAGTAACAATAGGCAATGATATAAATCATGATTTATAAATAACTGTTCCATTAAGAAGCATAGACTAAGTGGAACTGTAATAAAATTAATAAAAGATTAAGGAAATAAAATGAAAAAAACATTCTTATTGGCAACGCTCATTACAACATTCTCACAAGCAGATTTTATTGGAGGAGAGGTAAATATTGGCTATTACAATCATACACCTAGTGGGGTAGCTTCTTATAATGGGGATAGTGTTGATATTGAAAAAGATTTACAATGGAGTGGACAGAGTGATATTTTTCTAAAAGCCTATTTAGAACATCCACTTCCTATTATTCCCAATGTTAAAGTAGGATATACAGCATTTTCTCATGCGGGAAATGGTCATGCGAGTAAAAACTTTAGCTTTGGTGGAGCAACTTTTAATGTTGTCGATAAACTAGATAGTAATTTAGATTTAAAAATGTATGATGTGGCACTCTATTATGAGCTATTAGACAATTGGGTCAATATTGATGTTGGGGTGAATGTAAAGTTGATTGATGGGGTGTTGAGTGTGAAGACCACCACAGAAGATGAAACTTCTAATTTTCAAGCACCCCTTCCCATGCTCTATGCCAAAGCCAGATTTGATGTGCCAACAACAGATTTAAGTTTTCAACTAGAGGGAAACTATGTAAGTTATGATGGAAATACTATCTATGATGCCGAAGCAGGGGTGCGTTACACATTTGCTTTAGGCTTAGGGCTTGAAGCAGGGTACAAAACCATGAAGCTACAACTTAATGACATAGATGGTCTCTCTATGGATAGTGACTTTTCAGGAGCTTACGGAAAGTTAGTGTGGGATTTTTAGAAGTTTAAACTTGTAAGAGGAGTGTTTTTAGGCACTCTTCTCATCAATATACTCTTGAACAAAGTTTTTTATATCAGAGTAGACAAAAGAGTCTTTAAACTCCTTAATCTTCCCGCCACTTGCATTGGGGTGTCCCCCACCATTTCCTACTTCTTCAGCCATTTTTGAAACATCAAGCTTATTGTTAGAACGCAATGAGAAGTTCCCACGCCAGTTAATGTCCATATAGAAATGATAGTCAGGATTTTCTACTAAAAAAGTGTTTCCTAAAATAGAAGTGTTCCCTAAGTTGTAGCCCAAAAGCCCTTTTTTACCACGATACTCAATGGTTAAGCGTTGTTTGTCTTCACTTAAAAGTTGGGTTAAGTAGATGGCGGCTAAATTATCTTTGGTGTTGTCCTCTTTTTGTTTAAAGAAGGATTTTTTAATCTGATGTAAATCATCATCCAAGGCAATGTGGGCGTTTTCTTTGTTTGCATAGTTCTTCATGGCTTCGACTAACGAGAGTTTTAAGGCTCTATCTTGTGCAGGAAAAAGGGTACGATTAATCTCTCTTGCCCCTGAAATCATGCCTAAACCTACTTTTCCAAACTCAAAGAGTTCATCGTCACTTACCCAAATGTCAATGGCATTGATGGCTTTGACAATTTGAGCATATTCTCCCTCTTTATCAAAATCATGGTGCTGTTTTAACCACTCATAGGTAATGAGCGTGGCACAACGATTGGTGTCAAGTAGATACCAAGCATAGAGTTCAGCTGTTTTTGCACCTGAACCATGATGGTCAAGAAGTTGAAGCTTTGCACCCACTTCCATCACTTGGGCTTCTATCCATTTTGCCTCTTTGGTGGTGAGGTTTAGGTCAGTAACTAAGATAATTTGCTCTGCTTCATTGCCTAAAAACTTCTCACGTTTAATCGCAACAATAATCTCTTCTAGTCTCGCTTTGACTTCTGGACCGTAGTTGGCATTGTAGGAGGTGAGTTTGTGGTTGTGCTGTTTGTTAAAACAAGCATCCGCTAGGTATTGACAGCCATAGCCGTCAAGGTCGATGTGTGAAAGGTGGTAGATGTTCATGAAGTAAAAATATCCTCTAAAGTAAGTTCGTGTAAAAAAGTATCTATTTTTGTTTGAAAGGTCATTAAAAAAGGGCTAATGGTACAAGACCCCATTGCAACACTTGGACAAGAAGTCGTGTATTGGGTACAGTCAAAAACGGCAGGAGTTTTCCCTTCAGCGGCGATAATAATCGAAGCAATAGAGATAGAAGAGGCATCTTTAATCAAGATAAACCCTCCATGTGCACCTTTTTTAGATTCCAATATATCAGCTTTGGCAAGGCTCTGTAAAATCTTAGCTAAAAAACTTTTAGGAATGGAAAGACTGATTGCCAGTTGTTCAGCTCCTAAAGGTTGCTCTGAATTTCTAATAATGTCAAGAGCAAGTAGGGCATATTCACTAGCACGGGTAAGTAACATAAATCAAACACTCCTTTTTAATAATAAGAACCATTTTACTCTAATATAGATTAAGTCTAGCTCTAAGGCTATTTGGCTAGAATGTCAGTTCCATTTCATTTGCCTTAAAACAAGTGAAAAATTAAACTACCAATCAGGAGGTCATTATGGCTTTAGATACGGCTAAAAAAGCAGAAATAATTGCTAAATATTCAAGAGGTGAGAACGATACAGGTTCTACAGAGATTCAAGTTGCATTAATTACAGAGAGAATTAAATACTTAACTGAACACCTTAAAATCAACAAAAAAGACCACTCTTCAAGACTTGGGCTTCTTAAACTTGTTGGTCAAAGAAGAAGACTTATGAGATACCTAAGAAAAGTTGACTTAGCAAGATGGAACACAATCAAAGCTGATATGGGTATTAGAAACTAATACTTTTTACTGCTTCATGACACAAGAATTTTTCTTGTGTCATCTTCTTTTTTGACTTTAAATATTATTTTTTCTCTAACTCTTTTTTTTCTATTTTTTCTTTCTCTTCTTTAATCTCTTTTGGCATCTCTTGAGGCATACTAATTCCCCCTGCTATCTGTGGTTCAGCTATTTCATCAATAATAATCGTTTCATTTTTATCCACAGCAGTAAATGGTGCAAGTCGATTTTTTTTAGGAGCTTTAGTTACGTTGCTATCACATGAAGTATTTGGTGCTATTTTTCCTGTGAGATGTGGCTGTGGTGCTTTTGCACAAGCAGAGAGACCTAAGACCAAACTAACCGTGGCTACTTTTTTAATGGTAATGCAAAGGTTTGAACTTTTGGCTTTGAGTGTTTCAAATTCATTGTGACTCATGTTGCTGACATCATGCACTTTTTTGTCACACTTTTGGCAAAAATAGCCACCCTCTACACTACGCATATCTTCTGTCTTTAAAGGACATACAAACGAGAAATCCTCTTTTGTTATCTTGATTTTATGCTTTTTCATCTCTGAACTCCTTAAAATAGTTCAAAGAGTATAGCTTAAAAAAATAGCATAATTGTGTAGGTGGCTACTTATCTGAAATTCCAGCGACTATCTCCAAAGCTCTCTCTTTAGCCTTTTCAACATCTTCATCTAAGACCAAACTCACAGCCATACGGCGACCTACATGACTATCTGGTTTTCCGAATACTCTCACATAACTGTTGTTGCTAAAAGCATCATCTGGAATTTCAAGGCTTGGGTTTTCACTCTCATTTTTGGCTTTGTACGCTCCACAAGCTCCTGCCCCATAGGTGGTGTAGTTAAGAGGAAGACCTAAAACAGCTCTTATGTGCAGTGCAAATTGGCTTTGGCTTTGGGTCATAAGCGTCACCATACCTGTGTCGTGTGGGCGTGGGCTAAGTTCTGAAAAATAAACCTCTTCATCTTTGACAAAGAACTCTACACCGAAAATTCCTCGTCCACCTAGACCATCGGTAACGGCTTTGGCAATATCTTTGGCTTTTTGTAGGGCTTCTTGGCTCATGTTCATTGGTTGCCAAGACAAGATGAAGTCACCATCTTTTTGCACATGACCAATGGCATCACAAAAAACCGTTCCTGTCTCATTTCTAACGGTGAGTAGGGTAATCTCATAATCAAAAGGAACAAATTCTTCAACGATTAATTCACTGGCATCCCCTCGTGCCTCTTTGGCAATTTCCCATGACTTTTCAATATCATCAGCACTTCTAGCAATGCTTTGACCATGCCCAGAAGAACTCATGACAGGTTTGATGACACACGGAAATTTAATTTGTTCTGAGGCTACTTTTAGCTCTTCTAAGGTTTTAACAAATTGGTAGTTAGAGGTTTTCAGTCCTAACTCTTCAGCAGCGAAGACACGAATGTTTTTACGGTTCATGGTTTTGTTTACAGCTTCAGCATTGGGAATGACATGAAAGCCTTTTTTTTCTGCTTCAAAAAGAGCTGAAATAGAAATGGCTTCAACTTCAGGTAAAATGTAAGTAGGATTCTCTTTTTCAATCACCTCTAAAACAGCCGTTTCATCTTGCATATCAATGACATAAGCACGGTTGGCGACCAAGTGAGCAGGAGCATTTTTATACTTATCAACAGCAACAACTTCAACGCCCAAACGTTGAGCCTCAATCGCGACCTCTTTGCCAAGCTCTCCAGAGCCTAGAAGCATGATTTTAATAGCATTTTTTTGTAGTGGGGTGGTGAATGTCATGAGGTGAATCCTTAGATAAAATATTAAGCATATTTTATCTAATTATATTTATAACTCCGTTATCTCTTTCTCACGTTTAACCACAAACTCTCCTTGGATTTTCTTATTTTGTAGGGCGATTGCCATCGCACCATTAAATCATATTCCTCCCTATTGATTTTTTACTTTTACAAGGCATAAATATTGAGACGCATGATGCTGTTTATTAACACTCAAACTTCTCACAAATCTCTCTTAAAATCTTCTCAAAAGTCACATCTTTCAAAGTAGCAATGATGTTTTTTTCAGAAATCAAAGAAGCGTCTATGGCTGTAATTTTAGGAACAATAACCACCGACTCTTTTTTTAAAGAACCTCTTTTAATGTCATCATTGCTGATTACTATTCCCTCTCTGTGTAAATTTGTAGTTAAAGGTAAAATGAGTAAGTCATTTTTATCTATTTCTCTAAAAACCAGTACGGGTCGCCCTTTAAACTGTTTGAAATCCGAATAAGGCATCTCTATAAAATAAATGCTTCCTACCATTTAGAGTAATCCTCATCATCATAATTATGACGACTTAAGCCAATAGCAATTTTACCAAAGTTATCTAGCTCCTCCTCTTTCCAGTATGCCCATTTTGAATTGTGCGACTCTTCTTCTATCTTCTTTAAACGACTATACTCTTCTGTCGATAATACAACTACTTCTAAGCGATTGTTTTTCAAAATTCCAATCTTTTCAAGGCTATTGTTTTTAATCTCTTTTAAAAGGCTACTGAGTTGCTTTGTAAAGTCTGTTATGGAAAAGAGTTCATTTTCTGCATATCTTACCATGCTATTTATCCTTTTATTTATAGGTTAATTTAACTGTAAATATTATAGTTTATTTTTTGTTAAATAAAGCTCAATAGTTTAAGGTTTGCATTTACATAGTTATCTCTTTGTGTGTTGGTGAGGTCTATATAACTCTCTTTAAATGCCATTTATAATTCCGTTATCTCTTTCTCACGCTTAGCCACAAACTCCCCTTGGATTTTTGCCATAGCCACAGAGACACTCTCTATGTCTAAAATAATTTTGTCAAAAAGCATTACATTGTCACCGCGTAAATTTACTGTTACCCCTTCAATATCACACTCTAGTACGGCTTTGGCATTTTCACCTACCTCAACCACATGGGCTTTAAACTCTTGCCCAATGCGTTTTTCTGCCCAACGGGCTAACTTACGGTCTCTAAAATCCCATTCTGCTTTGGTCGATTCACGCTCTAACTCTGAAACCCTTTGACAAAGTGGCTCTATGTTTCTTAGTAGATACTCATTTTGCTCTTTGTCCTCTTTGAGTTGAGATTTAATGAGTCGGTGTAAAATGAGGTCAGAATATCGCCGAATAGGGGAGGTGAAGTGTGAATAGTGGCTAAAACCAAGTCCAAAGTGACCCTCATTGTTCGCTGAATAGACAGCTTGTTTAAGCGATTTAATGACCATGCTATCAACCTCTGGGGCAATGCCCATATTTTCAGCCTCTTTTTGTATGGCACGAATGAGTGAGGGAGCATCGTCATAGTTTTTAACAAACAGCCCAATGGAGGCAAGTTCTTCTAATAGCTCTTCAAGTTTAGCCAGTTGTGGAGGAGTATGCACCCTAAAAATTCCATACTCAAAGCGTTTGGCAGAGGCTTGGTTGGCTAAAAGCATACACTCTTCAATGAGTGAATGTGAAGCTGTGCCAGTTTCTACTGAAGTGCCTTTAAGTTCATGTCCTGCGTCAATGCTTAGTTTTATCTCTTCACTTCTAAAGTCAAAACCAAAGCCTAGACGCTTCTTTCTAAGCTTTTGGGTAATTTTTTGAAGAGGAAGAAGATACTCTAAGATTTTTTTCTCATGTTCTTTTTCAACATTTTCCCCATCATTCTCAATAATTGCATCTATCTCATCATAATTAAAACGGCGTTTAGAGTGAATGATGGCTTCAAAAAATTCCTCTTTTAAAGGAAGTAGCGTCTCTTTATGCAAGGCTATTTTTGCCACAAATGCCAGTCTATCGACATGGGGTTTAAGCGAACAGATGTTCTCACTTAACTCACGAGGTAACATTGGAAAAGATTTATGGGGAAAGTAAGTGGTAAATCCACGCCGTTTTGCTTCTGTGTCAATGGGGCTAAAGTAGTCTACATAGTGGCTCACATCAGCAATGGCAACGTAAAGGGTATGCTCTTGGAGGTCAAAATAAATTGCATCATCAAAATCTTTTGCCGTCACAGGGTCAATGGTACAAAAATCTAAATGGGTCAAGTCCACACGCGTAGGGTGTTCGGCTCTTGTCACCTCTTGCTCAACCTCTTTGGCTTGGCTTACACAGTCATCATCGAACACATCAGAGGCTCTTTTGTAGAGGGCTAGTGAAATCTTTTCATCGACTAAAGGGTCACTTAATTGCCCAAATATCTCTAACACCTCTTCTGTTTCGCTATCTACTTTAAGCACAGTACCCAATTTAAAGGCTTTTAAGTCCATGCCCTCCATTTTTGCATGGGTAGGAAGTCCCGTTTTAAGGTCAAGTATCTCAAAAACATCGGACTCATTACGGTTAGTATAGACAATCTGAAAAACATGAGCCTTACGGATAACCAATTGTACCTTAGCCGATGCACGACCACGCCGTGCAATAACGCGTTTAACCACCACATCGTCCCCAGGGTTGGCTTCGCCCATATCTTGTGCTTCGACGAGTAGGTCTTTTTGTTCAGCTGTTTGTGCTTCTACAAAACCTCGCCCCTCTTTATTGACATAGAGTTGCCCCACACGAAAGAGTGATTTGAGTTTCCAAAGTCCCTCGACCTCTTCGACTGCTCCTAACTGTTGTAGCTTTTGAAAAGCATTTTTATCTTCTTGTTCTAAGTCGCTCTCTTTAAATCCGTTGATGAGTTGTATGGCAAATGGTGACATGGTGTTCCTATAAATATTTGTTTTGTTCTATTATAGGTATTGTAACCAATTTTGTTATACTTTTACAACTAAAAAAAAGAGAGAAAAATGACACTTAGAAGTAAAGAGAAAATCCCTTATAGAACCATACTTAAAACCCTCATCAGCACAGCCCTATTTTTGACCATTGACAGCCCCATTGGAGATGCATGGTTTTCAGGACATGGACAAGCTATCGCCGTTGTTTTGGTTGGCTTTGCTTTCGCCTTTTCCTATTGGCGAAGCTCTAAACGTGCCAGAGAGATAATGCTCATTGGCATTGTGGTGGGTTTAACAGGGGAGTACATACTCTCAATGGTTTTGGGCATGTATCACTACCGATTTGCCAACATTCCTCTGTGGCTCATCTTTGGGCATAGCCTTATTTTTGCATCTGTTTTTAGGCTTTCGCATCACCCTTACATTTTACATCATCAAGAGATTATTAAAAAATATCTGTTTGTTTTTTCAGCCGTTTACAGTTTTGTGTGGCTGTTTTGGGCAAATGACTATTTTGGTTTTCTCTATTCTGTCATCTTTTTTATCATTTTATACAATGCTAAAAAGTCACAACTCTTCTTTTTGATTATGTTTTTCATTGTGGCATACTTAGAGCAAATAGGCACAGCAACAGGTACATGGTATTGGCCCCAAATTGCCTTTAACAAATTTGCGTGGCTACCCAGTGGAAACCCACCTGTAGGAATCGCAGCCTTTTATTTTCTGTTCGACTTTATTGTCTTGGGCTTTTATTTGAATGTTTTGCACCCCAAAGTACGAGATAGATATAAGCGTTTTAATCAAAAATATTAAAACACTATTTATATTCTGCCATCTCTTTGGTTATGTTGCTATAAAGATCCTTAACCCAAGGATGCTTGTTTTTCTTGGTAATATTAACTTTAATCTGTCTAAAGTCGACAGGAGATAAAATAACTTTAATATTTTGAATACCAACTTTTTGGGCTAAAAAATATAGCTCTTCAATATTATTGTCACCAATAGGAATACAACCAATGGTTCGGTCACTTCCATGTATCATAATATCACCACCGAGATTGGTACGCTTCTCTGTTTTTGCCATTTTTTTGTCAAAATCATTAGGATAGGTCACACGCATGGCAAGATGAAACTTACTCTTTGGATTTAGATAGGAGATACCATAAATACCCTCTGGAATTTGTCGGTCTCCCTCTTTGAGTTTTGGTCCTAGCATCCCTGAAAAAGCCGTAAAGGGGTAGCTTACCAAATGGATGTTTCTTCCATCTTGTTTTGTCCATACCTCTAAGATTTTTTCATGTTTAAGTCCAATAAGGGTTAAGCTTTTAGGATAGACAATAAAGTTTGCATCTGCTAGATGACGATTAAGTTTTTGTCTTGAAGTGAGTTTTTCAACTTTAGGACAAATAGGACATTCTGGACATTTTTTTTCAATGACCAAAGGTTTTAAAGGACCTACATGGGTTAGGTGACAAGGTTCACAAGGTTTTGTTTCTTCGCATGGCTGAGGTTCTTTACATGGGACTATAATGTTTTGGGCATGGCAATATTTTTCATAATAGGGTTGCCAAATCTTTTTTCCATACAAATAAAAAAATGAACTAAAGAGTAAAATTAAAATAATAAAGAGTAAAAAATGTGGAATAATGTTTTTCATGCCAATATTTTAGCATAAAAAAATGTAGGTCGGGGTATCTTACCCCGACAATTGTCATAAAAATTTTAACAAGAGTAAGTAGAGATATACTCAAATGCAGTTGGTCTTCCCTCAACAGGAATAACATGTCGGTCAAACATGTAATCAACATACTCTTTTACATATTCTGGACTCATAATTGGTGCTAAGAAGTCAAAGTCTTTTTCAAGCCCTTCTAATGCATCTCTAAATGTATTAGGAAGTTCAGGAATTTTTCTTTCAGCAATTTCATCACGTGTAAGCTCAAATAAGTCTTCGTTAAATGGACCTACTAAACTGTCATAACCACCTTTTTTGATTCCATCAAGACCAGCAATCATAAGCACAGAGAATGCAAGGTAAGGACAAGCTACAGAATCTGGGAAACGAGTTTCAATTCTTGTTGCCCCTTCACCTGCACCATAAGGAATTCTACATGCAGCACTTCTGTTTTGGCTAGAGTAAGTCAAAATTCTTGGTGCTTCAAAACCTGGAAGTAGTCTCTTAAAGGAGTTGGTACTTGGGTTTGTAAAGGCAGCAACAGCTTCTTTATGCTCAAAAATACCACTTAAGTAATCAAGTGCTGTTTTAGAAAGGTTCGCGTATTCACCCTCTTTGTAGAATAAGTTTTTACCATCTTTCCATAATGATTGGTGAACGTGCATTCCGTTTCCGTTGTCATTGTAGATTGGTTTTGGCATAAATGTAGCCGTTTTACCATTAAGGTGTGCTACCATTTTTACAACATATTTATACTTTTGAACATTATCAGCAGCGGTGATGATGTCTGAATAAACAATACCAATTTCATGTTGCCCTTGTGCTACTTCATGGTGACCTAGAATAACTTCTAATCCAACATCTTCAAGCACTTGCATCATCTCTGCTCTTAAATCAACAGCAGGGTCAGTTGGTTGCACTGGGAAGTATCCACCTTTAATTCTTGGTCTGTGACCCATGTTCCCCATCTCACCGTAGTCAGCGTTGTCAGCCCAGTGACCTTCATCTGTTTCTACTTTGAATGATTGGTGGTTGTCGTTATCAACGATTTTTACATCATCAAAGATAAAGAACTCATTTTCAGGACCAAAATAAGCAGCATCAGCTACACCAGCATCATCAAGTGCTTGAAGTGCTTTTTTAGCAATACTTCTTGGACATTTAGCATAAAGCTCATTTTTGTAGATGTCATAAACATCACAAATAACAATAACAGTACTGTCTGCTGTAAATGGGTCAAGGAATGCAGAATCTACATCTGGCTTAAGTAGCATATCTGATTCATTAATTGGTTGCCAATTTTCGATTGAAGAACCATCAAATGGAAGACCACCTTCTAGTTGTCCAGCTGTTACAGCACTCATTCTGTATGAAATATGGTGCCATGCACCTTTGATGTCTGTAAATCTAAAATCTACAAACTCTACTTCATTCTCATTACAAAATGCAAAAAATTCATCTACACCGTTTACAAATTTACCCATTTGTTTATCTCCTAATAATTATAAGTTGCATTGATTGTATCAAAGAATTTTATAAAAGTTATAAGATTGATGCTTAAAAAGTAATCATTTCTTTTTCCCGTTGATGAAAAGTAACAGCTTGAGTGAAACCGATGCTTTTTGCCAGTTTTACGGCTTCATCATATCGGTAGCCTACTTGACCAATGGCATGAGCATCAGATGAAAAGGTAATGGGGATGTTTAGTTCATAGACCATTTCAAGTAGAGAGGAGCTAGGATAAATCTCTTTACAGGGTTTGCGTAAACCTGCGGTGTTGAGTTCTATGACCATGTTTGCATTTTTTATTGCTTTGAGAGCATTTTTAGCCATGATATTTATCTCTTTTTTGGGCATAAAGTTAAAAACTTTCATCAAATCTAAGTGACCTACGATGTCAAATTTCTTGGTTTTAGCCATCGCTTCTATGCTATCAAAATACTCTTGCCAAATCTCATCGATGTCTCTGTTTTTGTATTCGTGGTTAAATTCTGGATTGTCAAATCCCCATTCACCTAAAAAATGAACAGAGCCAATGAGGTAGTCAACCTTTGCATTTAAAACACGTTGGTCTAAATGCCCTTTTAAATAATCGACTTCATAACCAAGAAGAATTTTAATCTTATCTTTATATTTTTCTTGTAGCTCTTTTACTTCATGTGTATAAAGTGACATTTCATCAAATTTTAGACGATAGTATTCGTCAAAATCCATGGGAGCATGTTCTGAAAAACCATAAATGTCAATGCCTAATTCAATGGCACGTTCTATGTAGCTCTGCATTGAGCCTTTAGCATGGTTACATCGGGTTGTGTGGTTATGTAGGTCTATTCTCATAGAGGTATTTTAGCAAAAGAGGAGAGATGGTCTGTTTAAAACAGACCAAATGTTAGTAGATAGAGGTTAATTTGAATTTGTCAAATTTTCTAAGTTTATTACGAACAATAAACTTTTTGAGTTTACTTGGGTAGTTAGATAATTCACAGTAGTTAACCAAGTAGTTTACTAGAACCAATGGATTATCAGTAATATTTCTCTGTTTTCTAAAGCTTTTGTATGCACCTCTACCAATCACTACAAAATAATCATCAACAGCATCAGAAATGGTGGCATATTTTTTAACATAAATTGCTTTTCCATTTCGGTTTCCACGTGCTTTCATACGAGGTTCATTTTTATTGTATGACCACATCCCAAAGATGTTATTTCCTTTTTTGAAAAATCGTGACTCCCCCCATGCTGACTCAATAGCTGCTTGGGCTAAGACAATACTAACAGGGTGTGTTTTTAGTCTATTGGCTAATTTTCTAATATCTTTAGTTTTATATTTTTTGTATAGTCTTTCTAAAAAATAACTATCCTCTTCATTCATCTCTTCTGTTGGTATATTAATGAGACTTAAAACTCTTTCCCTTTTGAGTCTTAAGTTCTCTTTAGCAATTAAAATCGCAGGTAAAATCATGTGAAAAAACTTCTGTTTTTTCTCTGATACTTGTAGCTTATTAAGAGAGATGGTGTTGGTGTAGTTGATAGGTTCAACTTCTTTAGAGGTAAAAATTTTAATGTCTTTGGGAGTTTTGATTCTTTTGTTTACCGTAGTAATTTTATCATCGAGGATGATAGGAGAGTTTGATAGTTCACTTTTCTGAACATTAAGGTTCATGGGGTGATTGGGTTTGGGTAATGAGTACGTAATTGTTTGAACATTATCTCTATTCATCTCTTCTTTTACCATATCTAAATATGCATTATCAAATGCAAAAGTCGATAAAGTTAAAACAAAAAATGTTATAAAATGTTTAATCATGTGTTTAAGGCCTTTTTTAAAAATTCCGAAATTATACCTTGTAAAACTTAAATAAAATTTAATTTATTAATTATTGTTTGTTATTCTTGCTTTGAAGTACGCCAATAGCGTTTTGAGAAGAGATTTAAAAAAATAATTATTTTTTTATAAAAAATGGAAATAATTGTATATTCATTTTTTGAACAGAAAAGTTTAAAATAGATTTTTTAGCTCTTTCAGCTGATTTAAAGTTCCATTAAGTAAAATATTTACTTACATTATAAATAATATATTATTTCTTTCATGTGTTTAAATGTTGAAGTTTTTATTAATATCTTTGGTTTTTTGATGTTTTACAAATTCTTTATATGAAAAAAATCTTATAAAATGCTACATATAGGAGTTTAAAAAAGGGAATAAAATAGTAACCTGAACTAGTTTTATATTATTTTGCTATACTTTTGGGATAAATTAAACTATTAGGAGAGTGTTATGGCACTATTTGATGAAGTAAAAGAAGTTGTGATTGAACAACTAAGTAGAAGTGCAGATGAAGTAAAAGAAGAGTCTAGATTTGTAGAAGATTTAGGAGCAGATAGTCTTGATGTAGTTGAGCTTGTAATGGCACTTGAAGAGAAATTTGATATTGAAATTCCAGATGAAGATGCTGAAAAAATTGCAACTGTAAATGATGCAATTAAATTTATTGAAAATATTCAATCATAGATAAAACCCCTTTTGGGGCTTTATTTAAATTATATTTGAAACTATTATGAATAGAAAATAGTTTGATATATATCTTAAAAGAGCATAGGAGATAGAGTGAGAAGAGTTGTAGTAACTGGCTTAGGCATGATTAACAGTGTGGGTCAAGATAAAGAGGGTTCTTTCACCGCAATTTTAAATGGTGAATGTGGAATTAAAGAGATTGAACTTTTTGATGCTGATAAATTTTCTGTAAAAATTGCAGGGGAGATTGTTGGATTTGATCCGAGTGAAGTGATGGATGCTAAAGAGGTTAAAAAAGCCGATAGATTTATCCAACTTGGAATGAAAGCAACTAAAGAAGCAATGGCTGATGCCAATATTGGTGATGATATTGACATGGAACGTTTTGGTGTCTCTTCTGCTTCTGGAATTGGTGGTTTACCAAATATTGAAAAAAATTCTGTTGTTTGTAACACGCGTGGTCCTAGACGAATCTCTCCTTTCTTTATTCCCTCTTCTTTGGTTAATATGCTTGGTGGATTTATTACCATTGAACATGGTATTAAAGGACCAAATCTCTCTTGTGTAACAGCGTGTGCTGCGGGAACTCACGCAGTTGCTGAAGCTTCAAAAACCATTATGCTTGATGGAGCAGACATGATGCTAGTCGTAGGGGCAGAGTCTGCAATTTGTGCTGCAGGAATTGGTGGATTTGCTGCAATGAAAGCGTTGAGTACTAACAATGAAAATCCAAAAGAGGCATCACGACCATTTGATGCTGATAGAAATGGATTTGTCATGGGTGAGGGGGCTGCTTCTTTAATTCTTGAAGAGTATGAACATGCCAAGGCACGTGGTGCTAAAATCTATGGTGAAGTCATTGGATTTGGTGAGAGTGGTGATGCCAATCATATTACAACACCTGTAGTAGATGGACCGTTACGAGCTATGAAAGCAGCTATGCGAATGGCAGGTGATGTAAAAGTAGATTACATCAATGCCCATGGTACTTCAACACCTGCTAATGATAAAAATGAAACCGCTGCGGTTAAAGAGCTTTTTGGTGGGGCTGAAAATTGTCCTCCTATGAGTTCAATTAAAGGACAAATAGGTCACTGTCTAGGGGCGGCTGGTGCGATTGAAGCAGTTGTTTGTTTAATGGCAATGCGTGATGGAAAACTTCCTCCAACCATTAACTATACTACCAAAGATGAAAATTGTGATTTAGATTATGTAACTGATGGGGTACGTGATGCGGAACTTAATGTTGTCATGAGTAACTCTTTTGGTTTTGGTGGAACCAATGGAGTGGTTATCTTCAAAAAAATCTAAAGGCATTTTATGGCAACTTATTTAGCGTTTGAAAAGAAAATAGAAGAGATTCAAGAAGAGATTGATGCAACTTTGGCAACCAAAGAGCGTGTAAATTTAGAAACGTTAGAGAAAGATTTAGAAAAAGAGGTCACGAAGACTATGAAAGGTCTTTCAGACTATCAAAAGCTCCAACTTGCACGTCATCCTGACAGACCTTATGCTTTGGATTACATTCGCTTAATTATGGAAGATGCCTATGAGATTCATGGAGACAGAGCTTTTCGTGATGACCCTGCTATTTTATGTTATTTGGGCTATATTAATGGTCAAAAGACCATGGTTATTGGTGAGCAAAAAGGGCGTGGGACAAAGCATAAACTCAAAAGAAATTTTGGTATGCCAAATCCTGAAGGTTACCGAAAAGCATTACGTGCCGTCAGATTGGCGGAAAAGTTCAACATTCCTGTCTTAATGCTCATAGACACCCCAGGTGCATACCCAGGACTTGGAGCTGAAGAGCGTGGACAGAGTGAAGCGATTGCTAAAAACCTTTTTGAATTTACCAACATTAAAGTTCCTATGATTTCAGTGGTCATTGGTGAAGGTGGTTCAGGTGGTGCTTTGGCGATTGGGGTAGCTGATAAGTTAGCGATGATGCGTTACTCTGTTTTTGCGGTTATCTCGCCAGAGGGGTGTGCAGCTATTTTATGGAATGACCCTAGCAAAGTAGAACAAGCAGCTAAAGCGTTAAAAATTACGCCAGAGAGCCTTTTTGAACATGGCTTAATTGATGATATTTTAGAAGAGCCTTTGATTGGGGCTCATCGAACCAAAGAGGCATCGGCACAACTCTTAAAAGCTTACTTTTTAGAGCAAGTCAAAGCCTTAAAAGAGTTAACCGTAGAAGAGATGCTAGAGAAGCGTTATGAACGTCTTACTTCGGTTGGAGCATTTAGTGAATAATCTATCTGCTTTATTCAATGAAAGCTATTTTATGGTGATGGTATTGGCTATCATCATGGTAATACTTCTTTTAACTTATTTGATCCTAAAGTATAAAAAGGCTTTAAAAAGTTTAAAAGCACAAATCATTGAAAAAGATGAGAAGATAAAAACCCTACGTCAATATGCTTATGAGCATGAACTTAAACGTAAAGATAGAGAGCATGAAGTCGAAAAAACTATCTTGGCATTAGAACACACCATTGAAGCTTTAAAAACAAAAGAGAAAGAGGGTTTGAAGAGTCAAGTGGTTTTAAAGATAGAAGCTGCACAAAATAGAAGAGAGAGAGAACTCAAAAGAGTTAACTTGAGCTATTAACAATGAATTTACCTGAAAAAATAGAAGATGAAAATAGCTTAGCAGTCAATTTTGTTGGTAAGATTCAAGCCATTGATAATGCCTATAAACAAAGTTTCTCACGTTATCAAGAAAAATTAGCAAACTTTACCCTTCAAATTGAACAACTTAAAAATAAAATTTCCTTGAACAAAGAGTCCTTACAAAAAGAGGAGCAAGTTGTTACGCTACTTGAAAACAATTTACTTCATGAAGAGAAAAATTTTGAAAAGTTAAATGGTAAATTTACACAACAAATAGAGGCACTTTATGCCTTACAAACTGAGTATAAAAATATTATAAATGAAGCAGAGTATGAAAAAATCTTATTTCAAAAAGAGGGAATGCTTCACATTTTACTTTCTGAAATAGAAGAACAAGAACTCTTTTTATTAAATCTGGAACTAGAACGTATTAACAGGGTTAACCTTCTTACTCCTGAACAGAATATTTTAAAAAAGCTCGAAGAGGAATTGAAGGTATTAGAGTTAGAAAAAATCCATTGTGAATCTGGTCAGTTAGAGAATCAACTTCTACTCGATGAACCTTTGGCTAAGCTAGAGACCATAGAGAAAATGGAAACCATAGAGACGGAAGTAGTGGAGAAAGAGGATTAGTCTAACCACCAAACACGTAAATTTTTCCCTTTAATCTTCCCATTTTTTAAGCCATTAAATGCTTTTTTAATCACACTCTTTTTAATGGCAACATAGGCATTTTTTTGATAGACATTGATTTTACCGATGTCGCTATTGTCTATACCAATATCTTTACAGAGTGTTCCTAAAATATCACCTGCACGTACCTTTTTCTTTTTTCCTCCATCTATGCATAAGGTGGCTACTTCTCCTTGCATATAGAAGTTTTTGTTAGGGGTAAGTGTAGAGATAGCCTCTGCTTGAAGATTTGGCTTAATCTCTTTGAGTTTACGCAATCCATACTCATCGGCTAGGGTGACAGCCAAACCTGATTTATCGGCTCTTCCTGTTCGACCGATACGGTGGGTATAATCTTCTGTTTTCATGGGAACATCATAGTTAATGACCAAATCAATACCCTCTATGTCTAGCCCTCTAGCAGCTAAATCCGTTGCCACAAGTACAGGTAGCGAACCATTGGCAAACTGTAAGAGCATCTCTTGGCGTTCATACTGCTCCAAATCACCATTGAGTGTGGCAACATCAAAGCCTTTGTCATGAAGCATATCACTCACTTCTGTTGTTTTGATTTTGGTATTACAAAAGATTAGAGCTAGATTGGGCTGAAAATGTTTAAGGGTAGAGAGGAGGGCTTTTTCTTTATCTTCTACTTCATAGACACGCTCTTCTATGGCGACCTCTTTCTCTTTGGTGGCTATTTTAATTTCTTTTGGATTGTTTAAAATCACTTTGGTAAGCTTGTCAATATTTTCAGGATAAGTAGCTGAAAAGAGAATAGATTGGCGTTGCTTAGGTAGGTTAGAGACCAACTTTAGAATGTCATCAGCAAAACCCATATCGAGCATACGGTCAGCTTCATCTAAGATAAGGGTTTTTATCTGCCCCAAATGGATGGTCTCTCTTGAAAAGTGGTCAAGGAGTCGCCCAGGGGTACCAATAAGAATGTCAGCCCCTTTTTCAAGTGAGGCTACTTGTGTTCGTAATGATGTTCCTCCATAAAGCGTAATGACTTTAATATCTTTTTTGTATCGTGCCAGTTTATTGGCTTCTCCTGCAATCTGTTCGCAGAGTTCACGGGTAGGAGTGATAATGAGTGCTTGAGGAAAATGCTCTTGGCTATCGAGTTTTAAAATGAGTGGGATTAAGAATGCCAATGTTTTCCCCGAACCTGTTTTTGCTTGGGCAATGAGGTCTTGGTTCTTTAAGAGTAGGGGGATTGATTCTACTTGTATAGGGGTGGGGGTTTGGTAACCCAATGAATCTA